>JAYTGZ010000029.1:0-18631 GCA_043733025.1 Pseudomonadota bacterium
GAAAAATGAGCAACTGGCCGCTTTGCCGAAGTCGCGCAACGCCGCTACAGGCGGTGATCATCAGTAATGCCATTTTTATCGTTAAATGACGTGTATTGAGGCTAGTCTATATTCTGGTCTGCATTAGCTTCGCATTGCAGGAGAAGGTCGTGAAGATCGAAATTGGTTCGTATGAAGCGAAAACAAAGCTCCCTGAATTGCTGCGACAGGTAAAAGCCGGCAAGAGCTTTACTATCACCAATCGCGGGGAAGCCATCGCGGATCTAGTGCCTAGCGCGGGTGCGCGGGCGAAGGATAAAGCCGCCGCGGCAAAAAAACTTAAGGCATTCATGCTGGCCGATCCGGTGCGTGGTGTAAACATCAAGGAACTCATCGAAGAGGGGCGTGCATGAGCTTCGTCCTTGATAACTCGGTGACGATGCGTTGGTTTTTTGGCGATGGCAAGCCACAGGAACTTGCCTATGCCGGCAAAGTGCTTGATGCGATGAAAGATGTCAACGCATTTGTACCCGTGACCTGGGGACTAGGGGTGGCAAACGTCGTTGCCAAGGCGGAAGCAAAAGCCTTGGTGACAGAAGCCCGGAGCGGGGCATTTATTGAGATGCTCGAAGGCGTGGATATAAAAGTAGACGCGGCCACATTCGCGCACGCGCTGTCTGATACCCTTCAACTGGCGCGGCGATACAAGCTGTCCGTTTACGATGCCTCCTACCTCGAACTGGCCTTAAGACTAGGCATACCGCTGGCCACGCTCGACGAAGATTTGTAGAAGGCCGCAAAGAAAGCGGGCGTGAAAAAATTTGCTTGAAATTCCAAACCGAATCCATCGTTATCTAATAACGTCGAAATTGCGGGCGGGACCCCAGACTACGCTTGTTGACGCCGGCAATAGCGTAGCCTTTTCCTTCAACGGCAACGCTAGTCCCTGCGTTGCGGGACAAGCCGGCAAACATGCCGCTAGGATGAATCCTATCTAGCGCGGTGTGCTGCTCCGCGTCACACCGAATAACCGGTAAAGTTCGGCGAACGAGAATGCCCAAGGCGACACCCCCCTCGCCAGGCTGTCGCGCCCACACCTCTACGATCCCAGCCCGCGTAGGGCGCGTCTTGAACGGCAGAAATGGGTCGCTTGTGTTCCATCCCGTGTGATGGGTTGAAGGGATCTTCGCATCGTCAGGAAATGCACCCTTGGAAAGACTTACAATAGTTAACCTATCGACTCACACAGGAGCGCAAGTATGAATCACGTTCGATCACTCGGTTTTTTTGGCATGGTCATGCTGTTGTTCGCGTTACAAGGTTGCGCCGGCCAGACGGCGAATACGATCTCGGACGGCGAGGACAAGCATCTCGGCTTGAAGGGCCACGATCCGGTGGCCTACTTCACCGACGGCAAACACATGCTCGGCGACGCGAAGATCAAAACGGATCACGATGGCGTGATCTATCGCTTCGTGAGCGAGGAACACAAGAAAATGTTCGGCCAGAATCCTAATCGCTTTGCGCCGCAATACGGTGGCTTTTGCGCCAACGGCATCGTCTACGGGATTCCCTGGGGCGGTGACCCCGACACCTGGCGCATTGTCAACGATCGCTTGTTTATCTTCGGTGGCGAGGCGTCCAAACGTTATTGGTCGATGGAGGAGAAACAAAATCTCGAGTTGGGTGAGCAGCATTGGCGCGACGAAGTGAAGGGATCCACTCCCGTTATCCAACGCTACAAACGCCTGGTCTTCCGCGTTCCCCACTACAAAACCGGCAAGGAACTCGAGGCCGAATGGCAGGCGAAACAGGGCAAAAGCTAAATGAGTTTATTCAAACTCCAAGTGGAGGAAGACGACCAAACCTGGCACGACGTCACGAACGCCCAGGGTGAGGTCATGACCTTCGACGATGAGGGCAGGGCACGCGCCAAGCTCGAAGAGCTTTATCCTATTTTGGTCAAGCTTGAACGCTATCAATCGGGGCCGAAACGCACGCGGGTGATCGCCATTTGGAGCGACGAGGACGATTGGCCTAAGAAATAGGCGAAGTGGCAATGCTATTCGCTTGATCTCGTTCGACCGTTCGACAAGCTCACGGCTCACGGCTCACTGCTCACGACTCAGCCAGAACGGCTAACCGACCAGCATTGGGCCAGGTGGAGCTTTCGTTGCATCGATAGATCGGCACGCCAGGCGCCTAGGCCAGCCCGTCCCGCTTGCCTGGTGGCGATGCATGCCGGGAGAGGCGCATCCCGCTTACCTCTCCAGCCTATATCACGAAAGTCACTTGATCCAGTGTATCTCCCGCGCCGTCTCATCCCCGAGCAAGGTCTCGTGCAACCCGCGCGGCATGGCCGCCGTGTTGGGGCTCAACGGAATGCGTCCGCCCATGATTTCCGCCCAGCGCTGGGGATAGAGCGTCTCCGCGTCCGGTTCGGCATAGCCTTGGGGATGCAACGGCTGATTGGTTTTTTGATCGTATTTATCCTGGGCGCCGACGGTGTGTAACAGTTCATGGGCAACGACGACGTTGTTGCGCTGTTCCATTTTTTCACTGGCATAAGTATTGGCGACGCCTATCATGCCCTGTTCCAGCCCGTGGGAATTGGGCACGACGTCATGGGTGGCTGGATCGAAGAATCGGACAAACATGCGGATGTGAGGATTGGTCGCGCCCGAGGTATCGGCGCGGTACGCCCAGTAGCGCAGTTGCAAACTCCAAAGAATCACGCGCAGCACGTTGCCACCCAGCGGTGGGTCCGGAGGCTGGCTATTCACTTCCGCCGCCAGCGAGAGGCTGAAGGGTTGGCCGTAGCTTAAGGCCACACCGTAGCGCTTGGCTTCTTCATCCAAATAGTCGGCGATCGGTGTGAACGTGTCCGCCTTTAGGCCGGCGATATACGCGGCCGTGGCCGCGCTCTGGTCACCGTTAATGGGATAGACCGCCACGCTCAGCGGATAGCGCCAGTCGGCTACCCGGGCCTTCGCGCGCCAGGTGTTGAACGCGACCGTAGCGAGGATAAATAGCAAAATGAGGATGCGCAGACGGCGAAACATCGTGCCTGCTTATTGGGATTGCGGCATGTGAAATTGAATTGTCTATGAAAACCGGTGTTGCATCTAGCGCAGATTTTTCAATCGCACGGTGTTTTTTAGGCGACTATGCATTGACAAGCGCGTGCCGACTCGGCATCCTCTATTGCTGAGCACCAATTAATCCAACGCGTAGGCGTTGATCTGTTAAGGATGACTCTAAACCGAAGGAGGACGTAACAATGGTAACTGCGAAGAAACCCGCTGCAAAGAAACCTGCTGTAAAAAAACCCGTCGCCAAGAAGCCCGCCGCTAAGCCTGCCGCGAAAAAACCTGCGGTGAAGAAAGCGGCTCCCGCCAACAAACCCGTGGCTAAGACAGCCGCGCCGAAAAAGCCGGCAGTCAAGCGTAAGCCCAATGCAGCCTTCATGAAGGCCATGAACGTGAGTGCCGCCCTGGGCGCCGTCATCGGTACCGCGCCGGCCCCGCGTACGGAAGTCACGAAGAAGATCTGGGTCTACATCAAGAAGAACGGACTGCAAGATGCCGCCAATAAGATCATGATCAATGCAGACGATAAGCTCAAGGCTATCTTCGGCGGTAAGAAGCAAGTTTCCATGTTCGAGATGACGAAACTGGTTAGCGCGCATCTGAGCTAAGCAATTTCCGCTTTTCGAAAAACGGCTGGGCGTGTCCCGGCCGTTTTTATTTTAGGGGGCGAGTCTTTCCAACGACCAGGTGTGGTCCGCTGCGCGGCGGTACAGCAATCGATCATGCAGGCGACTCTGCCGGCCCTGCCAAAACTCGATCGACTCCGGCATGACGCGATAGCCGCCCCAGAACGGCGGTAGCGGCACACTATCCTTGAACCGCTCACCGGCCGCGGCGAACTGCTGCTCGAGCCACTCGCGGCTGGCGATGGTTCGGCTCTGTGGCGATGCCCAGGCGCCGATTTGGCTTAACCGCGGCCGCTGGGCGAAATAATGGGCGGAGTCCTCGCTCGCCACTTTTTTCACTGGCCCTTCGATGCGCACCTGGCGCTCTAGTTCCACCCAATGAAACACCAGCGCCGCCCAGGGTTGGGTAGCGAGTTGCCCTCCCTTGTGGCTGTCGTAGTTGGTGAAGAAGGAAAAATCGTTCTCGTCAACAGCCTTGAGCAACACAATACGCGCCGCGGGCCGGCCGTCGGCGGTCACGGTCGCCAAGGTCATGGCGGTAGGCTCCGGCAGTTCGGCGGCAATGGCTTCCTTCAGCCATTTGTCGAATTGCTGTATGGGATCGGCGTGGACGTCGCCCTCGTTGAGGGAGGCGAGCTGGTAATCTTTGCGCAGGTCGGCCATCGGCTTAGTCATTGGATTATAGAGAACTCAAAAAACGCGGCAACGCTAGTCGATCCGCTTTCGTCATGCTCTGAAACGCAGCGGGGGCATAACGCGCTTCGCCGCCATGCCACAGGATCGCGTCAGTGACGTTGCGGAGCATGGCGGTCATGGAGGAGGTTTTAACCGTCAAGCGCATCGTTCTTCTAATGGGCATCGAGCCAGAAGCCAATTGGATATTGCCTCGTGGCAATGGTTGCCTGGAGAGCCGCGCTGGTATTGTCTCGCAGGGCATACCCATAAAAAATAGGCTTTCATAGCGTAAAAGCTTACCACTGGAGCGATGGCAGCGGCCAAGCCGCGGCGAGCAATTCATAGGATCGCAGGCGCGAAGCATAATCGCCGGTGACGGTGATCACCATGAGTTCATCGGCGGCAAATTGTTCTTGGATATCCTTTAAGCGCATTGCGACTTTGTCCGGCGTGCCGATCACCGAGCGGCCGCGGTGCCATTGCATGCGCGCTTTTTCTTCGTCGCTGTAGTTGCGGGCCAGCGCCTCCTCCCGCGTCGGAATTGGCGTGTTGAGGCCGTAGTCCATTTGCAGACGGCGCAAATCGATGCTCGATGCGGTCGCCTCGGCTTCGGCGTCGGTTTCAGCGCAAATCACGAACACCGCCACCATGGAATAAGGTTTGACTTCCCGCGGCGACGAGCGGAACTGTTCGCGGTAGGATCGCGCGACTTGCTCGCCGCCGTGGGCGTTGATGAAATGCGCGAACGTGAAACGCAATCCCAAATTCGCCGCCAGCGCGCCGCCGAAATCCGACGAGCCCAGCATCCACACCTCCGGGGCGTGACCGATATTCGGTTGCACGGTGACGCGGGCAAAGGGATGATCCGCTGGCAGCGAGCCCTCTAGGTAGCCGATGAGATCGAATACTTGCCGCGGGAAATCGTCGGCGCTGTTGTACGAGCCACCGGACATGGCTTGCGCCGTCAAGCGATCGCCGCCGGGTGCGCGGCCGAGACCAAGATCGATACGATTCGGAAACAGCGCGCACAGCATGCGAAATTGTTCGGCGATTTTGAGTGGGCTGTAATAGGGCAGCATGATGCCCCCGGTGCCGACGCGGATGTGCGCGGTAACGCTGGCGATGCGGGTGAGCAGAATCTCGGGGCAGGGATCGGCAAGGCCAAGTAAACCGTGATGCTCCGCCAGCCAGTAACGATGGTAACCCCAACGCTCCGCCGCCTGCGCGAGTTCGAGAGTCGCGTGCAACGCGTCCGTGGCCGAGCGGTTACTCGGGATCGGCGATTGGTCTAGGACGGAGAGGCGGCTCAACTCCCTCTCCCGCGTGCGGGAGAGGGTAGGGGTGAGGGCGGATGCACAGAATTTTCCACACGAAGAACGTTCTGACCCCGGGAATCCCGCAACGTCACCGCGCGATTGAACACCGGCTTTCCGGCGGAATGATCTTTACGGTCGGCGACAAAATACCCGTGGCGCTCGAACTGGAAACGGTCTTCGGGTTGGGCGCCGGCCAGCATGGGCTCGACATAGGCGCTGATGGTTTTCTTCGAATCGGGATTGAGATCCAGTTTGTAATCGCGATCGCCGGCGCCGGGATGGGGTACGTTGAACAAGCGGTCGTATAGTCTCACCTCGGCGGGCACGGCGTGCTTCGTCGACAGCCAATGGATATTACCTTTAACTTTGCGCGTTTGCGCACCCGCCGTGCCGCTCTTGGTTTCTGGGTCGTAGGTGCAATGAATCGCAACGATCACTCCATTCGCGTCCTTATCGACGCTGACGCACTTGACGATGTAACCATAGCGCAATCGCACTTCCACACCGGGCGCGAGGCGGAAATAGCCTGTGCTGGGCAGTTCCATAAAATCGTCGCGTTCGATCCATAACTCGTTACTGAGTTTGACCACGCGTTTGCCGAGATCGGGTTTTTGCGGGTGGTTGGGCGCGAAGCAATCTTCGTCTTGGCCCTCCGCATAGTTATCGATGATGAGCGTCAACGGATCGAGCACGGCGATGGCGCGTGGCGCGCGTTCGTTTAGATCGTCGCGCACGCAATCTTCCAGCACACTCATGTCTATCAAGGAATCCGCCTTCGACACGCCGATGCGCTCGCAGAACAATCGCATCGCCTCCGGCGTGAACCCGCGACGGCGCGCGCCGACCAGAGTAGGCATGCGCGGGTCGTCCCAGCCATCGACATAATTGGCTTCCACCAGATCGATCAGCTTGCGTTTCGAAAGCACCGTGTAAGTGAGATTGAGCCGCGCGAATTCGTATTGGTAAGGCCGGTAGGGCACCGGCACATTTTCCACGACCCAGTCGTAAAGCGGGCGGTGATCCTCGAATTCCAGCGTACAAATGGAATGGGTGATGTGCTCCAGCGCATCGGAAATCGCATGCGTGAAATCGTACATTGGATAGATGCACCACTTATCGCCGGTGCGGTGATGGTGGGCGTGGCGAATGCGCCATAGCACCGGATCCCTGAGATTGATATTCGGCGAACTCATGTCAATCTTTGCGCGCAGCACGTGGGCGCCGTCGGCGAATTTCCCCGCGCGCATGTGGTGGAAGAGATCGAGATTCTCCTCGAACTTGCGGTCGCGGTAGGGGCTGTTCTTGCCCACCTCGGTCAAGCTGCCGCGATGGCTGCGTATTTCGTCGGCCGAAAGGCTATCCACGTAGGCTTTGCCGTCGCGGATCAAGTGCTCGGCGTATTCGTATATCTTTTCGAAATAATCGGAGGCGAAATAAAGATGCGGCCCCCAGTCGAAGCCCAGCCATTTCACCGAATCGAGAATGGAATCAACGTACTCGGTATCTTCTTTGACCGGATTGGTATCGTCGAATCGCATGTGGCAGACGCCGCCATGGTCGCGCGCCAGGCCGAAATTAAGGCAGATGGATTTCGCGTGGCCGATGTGCAGATAACCGTTCGGCTCCGGCGGAAAGCGCGTCGCCACACGGCCGCCGTGTTTGCCGGTGCGATTGTCTTCGTCGATGATGTTGCGGAGAAAGTTCGCGGCGCGGGGTTCGGGCGCTGGGGAATTCATGTTGCGGATTGTTAGGCAAAGACCCCAATTCTAGCGTATTCCAGTCCGCATTCAAAAGTGCAACGAGTCAGAGCGGGTTAGGCGACGAGAGCGTACCAGTGGGTACGGTGAGCGCCGCGCCCGCTATGGCGAAGTTTAAGTTTTGAATGCGAATTGGAATTATTTCGGCAAGCCGCCCTTGTCGCTCACGCTGCCGAATCGGGGATCTGTCGCCTCGAATTGCCAGCGTACCTCGAACTTGCCGTCGCTACCGAAGGCGCAGCGCACTTCCGCGCTGAGTCCGCT
Source organism: Pseudomonadota bacterium (assembly GCA_043733025.1). Lineage (GTDB taxonomy): Bacteria > Pseudomonadota > Gammaproteobacteria > Burkholderiales > JALYOK01 > JALYOK01. The sequence continues at coordinate 7,707 of JAYTGZ010000029.1, forward strand.
GGCGCCGCTGGTTTCGTTCATCACCAACTCCGGCCCGGTCGAAATGGGGCAATCCAACTCAAGCGAAAAGCGCAACGTTTCCGCCGTGATGAGTTTGGTTTTCTCTGGGTCGGCATATAGCGTAATGGTTCCCCAAGCTCGGCGGTGCGTGTCGGACCATTCGCGTTTGACGCTCCAATCCCACCAAACGCCGCCGGGCGCCGAGGTCTGGTCCCGGACTTCCTCTGCCGATCCGGGTGCCCAAAACTGAATAAAAATGAATCCGGTAATCAGAGTTTTTGAGAGCTTCGGCGACATGTTGGGGGCCCGTCTTAACGTCAACTGAGTATAAATAAAATGCCGAGAATGCGCTTTTGTGACATCCTTGGAAGACCGGAGTTACCGTATTAGTATTGGCTTTGGTTTCAAGACCAAGTCGAAGCATTATAGTTGATGAAGTCTTCGGATTTTTTCTTTCTCTCTTCGCGCGGCGCGGCGCCGCGACCAGCTTACGTAACAACATCCTTCGCCGGCTAAGTTGGGCATTGCCAGGCGCCGCGCCCAGCTTGGCTCGTGGCGGGGCATGTCTCGATCGCCGCTCCGGATGGCCGTCCCGGCGGTCTCTCATTATTTTTTCTAACACTTAACCCCGCAAGAAATTCCTCGCGTTTATAGCGTTGTCTTCATTAACAAGAAAGGCACGCAATGAAACGCACTCTTCTCGCCGCGGCATTATTGCTGGGCTCGGCGCCAAGCTGGGCCATCGGCAATCTGGCGGACCTATCCGTCTATGATCGCAACCAAGGCCGAACCTTGCGGGTATATGAACACGAAGGACGCTATTACGTCGCCGGTAAGCCGGGGAACCGCTATCAGATCAATCTACGCAATCAATCCGGTCAAGCGCTGCTGGCGGTGACCTCGGTCGATGGCGTAAACGTCGTCTCCGGCGAGACCGCCGACTGGCGGCAAAGCGGTTATGTGTTGGATTCCAATGGTCAGACCGACATCAAGGGCTGGCGCAAGAGTTTGTCCGGCGTCGCGCAGTTTTACTTTACGGCGCTGTCCGATTCCTACGCGGCGCGCACCGGCCGCCCCGACAACGTCGGCGTGATCGGCGTGGCGTTGTTCCGACCGCGGCTCGAGCCGCCGGAAACGCAATACAACGAAGACGAATTGAGCAGACGCGATGCCCAGCCCGTCGAAGAACGCGCTGCCGAAAGCTCCGCCGCGGCCGACACGGGGAGCGCCGATTCGGCCCGTTCCGCGCCGCGGGCGAAAGCGGCAAAGAAACTCGGTACCGGCCATGGCCACAACGAAACGTCCCACACCCGTTACGTCGATTTTGAACGCGCGTCGGACGCGCCGGACGAAGTGGTCACATTTTACTACGACAGTTACCGCAACTTGATCGCGCAAGGCGTGATTCCGGCGCGGCGAGCCACGCACGATCCGTTGCCATTCCCCGGCCAATTCGTGCCGGATCCCCAACACTAAACTCGGAGAAATCCATATGAAAACCTTTGCTCGATTTTCCATCATGATATTCGCGCTGGCGCTTGGCCTCGCGGCTTGCACCAGCGGCACCAAGCAAGTCAACGAGCCGGCCGCAACCGAGCCCGCCGTCATCGCCAGTCAACGGGTCGAACAGGATCGCCGCGAGCGATTGCTCGATGACGGCCTCAGCCGCGACAAGCGACAGGATCAACCGGAATCCAAATCCGAGGCAGCGCCGCCCCTGCGCGAACTCGCGAAGCGGCCCATGGCGGTTGCGCCCGCGGCCTCCGTCGCGGGGGCCATGATGCAGGCGCCGGAAAAGGATGATGTCGTGTTGTTGAACAACGAAAAATACGCCCACCTCGACCAGAACGGTATCCTGCGAGTGAGCGAACATCCCGTGTCCACCTTCAGCATCGACGTCGACACCGGCGCCTATGCGAACGTGCGGCGCATGCTTAAAGCCGGGCAGTTGCCGCAACATGACGCAGTGCGCATCGAGGAGATGATCAACTATTTCGGCTACGACTATCCGTTGCCGCGGGACAAAAACGTGCCGTTCAGCGTGACCACGGAAATCGCGCCGTCGCCGTGGAATCATCATACCCATTTGCTGCAAATCGGCATCAAGGGTCAGGACATCGCCAAGCAAATGTTGCCGCCGGCGAACCTGGTATTCCTGATCGACGTATCCGGTTCCATGGAAGATGCGAATCGCTTGCCGTTGCTGCAAGGGGCGATGAAAATATTGACGCAACAATTACGATCGCAAGATCGCGTTGCCATTGTCGTCTATGCCGGCGCATCCGGTGTCGCACTCGAATCGACCAACGATAAAGCCAAGATCGTGGCGGCGTTGAACCGCTTGCAATCGGGCGGTTCCACCAATGGCGCGGCGGGCATCGAACTGGCCTACGCCGTGGCGAAACAGGCCTACCTTCCCGGCGGCATCAACCGCGTGTTGCTCGCGACCGATGGCGATTTTAATGTCGGCACTACCAGTTTCGACGCGCTCAAATCCTTGATCGAAGAAAAGCGCAACAGCGGCATCTCCTTGACCACTTTGGGTTTTGGCATGGGCAACTACGCCGGCGAACGCAATTACAATGATCAACTCATGGAACAGTTGGCCGACGCCGGCAACGGCAACTATGCCTTCATCGATACCTTGAACGAAGCACAAAAAGTGCTGGTGGAAGAAATGAGTTCGACGCTCAACACCATCGCCAAGGATGTCAAAATACAAATCGAGTTCAATCCCGAAGTGGTGGCTGAATATCGCTTGATCGGCTACGAGAATCGCGCGCTGAAGCGCGAGGATTTCAACAACGACAAGATCGACGCCGGGGAAATCGGCGCAGGCCATAGCGTGACGGCGCTTTACGAAATTGCCCTCAAGGGCAGCAAGGGTGCGATGGCCAATCCGCTGCGTTATCAAACAACGAATGGCGATCAGCAATCCGTGAGCAACGAACTCGCCCATCTGCTCCTACGCTACAAAGCGCCGAACGGCGAGGATAGCAAGCTGCTCGAATGGCCGCTGCTACGCTCCGCGATCAAATCGGATTGGGCGCATACGTCCGAGCGCATGCGCTTCGCCGCGGCGGTGGCGGGTTTTGGACAGTTGCTAAAGGGCGGCAAGTACATCGGCAAATTTAGCTACGGCGATGTGGCCAAGCTGGCGCAAAGTGCGCGCGGCGAAGATCGCTTCGGATATCGCAGTGAATTCTTGAGCTTGGTCAACCTCGCGCAGTCTCTGGGGGAGTCGGGCCGGCGCGCGAAGCATCTATCGCAGCAATAAATCACGTAGAATGTGGGGGCGATGGACGGCCCCCACACTTATCAAAGATTGGCAGACGAAGTCTTGATGTTGCGCTACCGCGACGGCGAGTTGCCGGCCTTCGAGCCGCTATATCAGCGCCACAAGGGCGGCGTGTATCGCTATTTGTTGCGCGGTTGCGGCAGCAGTTCCTTGGCTGAAGAGCTGTTTCAGGAAGTGTGGCTGTTGCTGGTGAAAGCCCGTGAACGCTATACGCCTAGCGCGAAATTCGCGACCTATCTGTATCGCATTGCCCATAACCGTTTGATCGATTACTACCGTCAACACGGCATTCAACTGGAAGCGCCCTTGCCCGGCGACGAGGAAGGCGAGCGTTGGCAAGGCCAAAACGACGAAGGCCCGGAGCAGATTATCGCCGCGCGCCAGCAAGCGGTGCGGGTGTTGGACGTGATCGATCACCTGCCGATCGAGCAGCGCGAAGCATTTTTGTTGTTTGAAGAAGGTGGCCTGACCGTGGAGGAAATAGCCGAGGCAACCAGTGTGAACAAGGAAACCGCGAAGAGCCGGCTGCGTTATGCCTTCAACAAATTGCGCCGCGCTTTGGAGGAATGACGATGAGCAACCCAGACGATCGCGCGTTCGACGTTTATCTCGCCCGCGGTTCCAATCTATCGCAACACTATCGCGACGAGGCGGCCGAGAAGCCCGGCGCCGCGATCGATTCGCTGATCTTGACGGCGTCGCGCCGGGCAAAGGTGTCCATGGCGGATATGGCCGTTGCGCCGTGGTACAAGCGCTGGCGGGCGCCACTCGCGTTCGCCGCCGTGCTGGTGCTCGGCGTGGGCATGACGTTGCGGAGCGTGTTGCAGGAAACCAAATTGGGCGAGCCGCCACCTGTAGTGCCCGCGCCTAAGCCCGAGAGCATGCCCGCACCCGCGCCGGCCGATGCGCCGTCCCAGCCCGCGGGCGGGATGACGGGTGGCACGCTGTCCACGCCCAAGGACTCCGGCGCCGGAATCGTTAACGAGGTGGCAAAGGAGAAATCGAGCGAGTCGAAAGACATCATCGTCGATCAAGAAGCAGCCAAAGTATTTCCGCCCACTCCGGCTCCGGTACTGGAGGACAAGGCGCGTGCGGCGACGCCCATGCCAGAGCTCAATGGCCCAAGGCCAGTGGCTAGCCTAGGGCTACCCCGTACCGGTGCGGCTCCCGGCAAGGGCGCCGTCGAGAGCCAAGCAGGGAGCGGATCTTCAGGCACTGTGCTTGACGATGCAAAATCGGAGCGGCGCGTCGAGCAGGATACGCAGGCGGATAAAGCTGCCAGCGAATTTGAAAAGCACGACGGCGATGTGTTAGCGCGCCGCCGCGATCAGGCGCTACCCAGGAGCGCTGAGGAAGCGGCGCCGCCCGCCGTGGCGCCGGCGCCCGCGCCGCTGCCCGCGGAAGCCGATGTCAAAGCCAAGCGGCTCGAAGAACTGGGTAACGGCCCGCGCCTGCCCGAGGGTTATTCACCCATCGTCGACGGGAAAACCTTCCGCGCGAATTCCGCCGAGGCCAAGCGCCAGACCGAGGAAAAGAAAAAACAGCGCGCCCCAGCGGCGGTAGTCGACGACGCGGCGGAAGCGCCGGAAGCGTGGCTGCGGCGCGTTGCCGAACTACGCCGTCTCGGACGCGATGAAGAGGCGAAGGCCGAGTTGGAACGGTTCCGTAAACGCTATCCGGACTATCCTGCGCCCGCGGAAAGATAACATTAGGTCTTGAATTTCTTAACGACAAAAAACAAGCTATGGGCTTCGGCGCGTTAATCATCGGCGATGAAATTCTCAGCGGGAAACGCCAGGACAAGCACTTCGTAAAAATCATCGACATCCTCAAGCAGCGCGGTTTGGATCTGGCCTGGTGCGAATATCTAGGCGACGATCCACAGCGCATCACGGCGGTTCTAAAACGCACCTTCGCCGCGGAAGATATCGTCTTCAGTTTCGGTGGCATCGGCGCGACGCCGGACGATCACACGCGCCAATGCGCGGCGAAAGCGCTGGGTGTTCCCAGCGTACGCCACGCGGAAGCAGCGCAGGAGATCATCGATCGCTTCGGCGAGGCGGCCTATCCGAACCGCGTGATGATGGCGGAATTTCCCGACGGTGCGGCGCTGGTGCCGAACCCGTTCAATCGCATCGCCGGCTTCAATGTCGGACATCATTATTTCTTGCCGGGCTTTCCCGAGATGGCGTGGCCGATGATGGAGTGGGCCCTCGATACCCATTACAAACATCTCTTCAATGCTGCCCCGCCGGTGGAGGAAGCGATCATCACCGAGGGCGCCGGCGAGGGCGATCTGATCGACGCCATGAACGACATCGTCGCTCGCTATCCCGACCTCAAGCTATCCAGCCTGCCGAAGTTAGTGGTCGATAATCGGCGTATCATAGAACTCGGTATCAAGGGCGCGCCGGAACGGGTGGCGGCAGCGATGGCGGCCATGAAAGCCGCTGTGATCAGCCTGGGATACCGCTACACGGACAAATGTTAATTTGTTTGACGACTCCTTGCTTGCTTGATACAGCGATTTCGAGTGGAAATGATGCCGAGGGGTGATTGAAGTGACGCAACAATTATCAACCGATCTCAAAAAAGGGGGCATTAATGATGCGGAGTATTTTGGATATTGACGGTGTGGGGGATCAATACGCGGACAAACTAAAAGCAATGGGTATCGCATCCACGGATGCCTTGCTAGAAAAAGGTTGCACCGCGAAGGGTCGAACGGAGATAAACGAAAAAAGCGGCATCGGCGCGAAGCTTATTCTGCGCTGGGTCAATCACGCGGATCTGTTCCGCATCAAAGGCGTGGCGGGTCAGTACGCCGAACTTCTGCAAGCCGCCGGTGTCGATACGGTTGTCGAGCTTTCCAAGCGCAAACCGGATAATCTCTACGAAGCCATGGTGAAATGCAATATGGAAAAAAGAGTGGTGCGGGCGCTGCCTTCCCAACACAAAGTCAGCGATTGGGTTGCCCAGACGAAAGCCTTGCCGCGTAAAGTACAATACTGATTTTGGGGCCGTTTCGGCCCCGATCATTTGATGGGAGGATAATCATGGGACTACTGGATGGATTGTTGGGTTCGGTGCTTGGCAAGGCGCTGGGCGGCGGACAGCAGGGCAACATGTTGATGGAGTTGGCGACGGGTTTGCTAACCAACCCGCAATCCGGCGGCTTGTCCGGGCTGCTCGATAAGTTCAAAGCAGCGGGGCTCGGCGACCAGGCAGCCTCGTGGGTGAGCACCGGCGAGAACATACCGGTATCTGGCGATCAGATCCACAATGCGCTGGGCGGCGATTTCATTCAGCAGATCGCTTCCAAGCTCGGCGTCGATGCGAGCCAGACATCCGGGAGTCTCGCGCAATTGCTGCCGCAGTTGATCGATAAGTTGACGCCCGATGGCGCTGTGCCGCAAGACACCAATCAGTTGGAACAGGGATTGGCGGGCTTCCGCAAGCTCTTAGGTTAGCGGGATCTTTGTCATTTTAAATGGGCAAACACATCGTATTAGCCGGGGGAGAATTCTTCCGGCTTTTTCTTTTTTGGAGGAGCGTTCAACAGCATGAATCGAATATCGAAAACCATTAGCGCAATGGTGATGGGGTGGGTCGTCTTCGGCGCCGAAATGAGCCTCGCCGCGGAAGATCCACTCTGGGGGCTGCTCAAGAAAGGCGGCTATATCATTCTCATGCGCAACAGCGCTGTCGACGAAGGGTTGGGCGATCCTAAAGGTTACAAGATCGACGACTGCGCGACGCAACTCAAACTCAGCGATAAAGGCAAAGTGGAAGCGAAAAAAATCGGTGAGGAATTCAAGAAGCGCAAGATTCCTATCAAGCAAGTGCTGACGAGCCAGTTCTGCCGCACCAAAGAGACCGCCGCGCTCGCCTTCGGTAAAGCAGATACGTGGGAACCGCTGAATTCGTTTTACGATAAGCCCATGCGGAAATCGGAACAGACTCGCTTACTACATCAGCGCATGGAGCATGCGCCTAAGGACGGCAGCAATTTGGTGCTGGTGACGCATGGCTATAACATCACTTCCGCAACGGGCCTGAATCCGGATCCGGGCGATATGCTGATTATCGAGCCGGCGTTCAAAGTCGGCTACCGGGTGGTCGGCGAATTGTCGGCGAAGAAATAGCGCATCAGTAAACTCGGCATGCCAGGAGAGGCAATGGCCCGAGGTGGCCCTAGGTGGCCCTAGGCCAGCCCCCAGCCCCCACCCCGTACCAGTTGCGGCTCTCAGATCATGCATCGCCAGCAAGCAATATTCCTGTGGCTCCCGGCTAGGTGATTTCTTGAGTGCGGTGGCTGCGTTCCTCAACCCCGGCGTCAAGCTGCGCGAAGTATGGGGTTGGTCGATGTATGACTTCGCCAATTCCGGTTACACCACTGTTGTAATCACCGCGCTGTTCAACGCCTACTTCGTCGGCGTCGTCGCCAAAAACCAGTCGTGGGCGACGCTGGCCTGGACACTGGCGTTGTCGGTTTCCTATCTACTCATAATTCTCACGGCGCCCGCCATCGGCGCCTACGCGGACCGTCACGGGGCGAAGAAAAACCTATTGGCGCTAACCACCGTGGGCTGCGTGTTGTTCACCGCCGCGATGTACTGGGCCGGCCCCGGCGATGTGGTGTTGGCGATGGTGTTGATCCTGCTGTCGAATTTTTTCTATGGCAGCGGCGAGAATCTGGTCGCGGCATTTTTGCCGGAACTCGCCCGCCCACATGCGCTGGGGAAGGTGTCCGGTTGGGGTTGGAGCTTTGGCTATCTGGGCGGTTTGACCAGTTTGGGCATCGCCCTGGTGTACGTGAATTGGGCGCAAGCAGCCGGCGCGAGCGCGGCCGAGTTTGTGCCGGTTGCCATGGTGCTCACGGCGCTGCTGTTCGCGCTTGCGAGCGTGCCGACATTCTTGTGTTTGCGTGAACGCAGTGTCCCGCAGAGGGTTAGAATAAATGCGCCCGGCGATTCGTGGAGCCGCTTCCTTTCGACCCTGCGCGAAGCCCGCAGCTATCGCGATTTCATGCGCTTCCTGGTATGCGGCGCCTGTTATCAAGCGGGGATTTCGACGGTCATCGCGCTCGCGGCAATCTATGCCGAACAAGTGATGCACTTCGCCACGCAACAAACCTTGCTATTGATCATGGTGGTGAACATCACCGCCGCCATCGGCGCGCTTGCGTTCGGTTTTCTGCAGGACCGCATCGGCCATCGCGTGACTTTGGCGATAACGCTGATTGGCTGGATCGTCATGACCTTGTTGGCATACTTTAGCAATGGCGCGCCGATGTTCTGGGCGGCGGCCAACCTCGCGGGCCTGTGCATGGGCGCCAGCCAGTCCGCCGGCCGCGCCATGGTGGCGGTATTCGCGCCGGAAGATCGCCGCGCCGAGTTTTACGGCCTGTGGGGCGCGGCGACCAAATTTTCAGCAGTGATCGGGCCGCTGACTTATGGTCTCGTCACCTGGCTCTCGGACGGCAATCATCGCTTGGCGATTTTGATCAGCGGACTGTCGTTCGTGCTGGGACTGCTCACGTTGGCGAGCGTGGACATTGAACGCGGTCGCGCCGCAGCAGGAGCCAAGCCCGGTCAATAGCGTCAAGCATGGCGCCACGGATAGCTATCGCCACGATAGCACCTCACAAAAACAAAAAGCCCATAAATAAATAATGGGCTCCTCATCAAACTGCGGCCAGCAATGGCGCCGCATTCACTGTCTGCAATAATTCCTAAAAATCACCAAGGCCGCCGGTTTTCATACTTATCTCCTGAATATTAATCATAGTTTGGCAAATACCGAGCCAAAGGTCAAATCCCACGGCCTTTTTGCTTGCATCCAACACGGTACGTCTGTTCTCCAACAACTCTTATACGCTCAGTTTGACATTCGTAAACGCGGTAAGTTCGATGCGTCGGCTCATCATATTCCGCTTTATGTTCAATAACTTGATAAGGACTTTGGAATTCCAGCAGCGGCAAACCAACATCGACTAAAATGCGCAGCTTCAACCGCTGATACTGCTCGTCCGCCACTTGGCGTACGGAATAGGTAATCTCATCCTCCTTGCCTTTGCCGACCGATTCGGCAAACTCGCGGTTGACTTGGAAGCCGGTATGAAACGTGCGAACCCCAGAGTCTTCGGATACGGGTGGCACGTAAACAACAACGAAGCCTTTCCGGTTGTCATCGTTAAATGCTGGAATCCTAATCAATTGCTTCGCCCCGGTTGCAGATATTTCCTCACATGTGTGGGGTATCTCAGCAATGCTGGTACCCTCTTCGGTTTCGCCCGGAATGCTTCCAAACAGGGACAACCGTGAAACGAAAAGGGACTTAAGCCCCGTTACAGTTAGTTTTCTATAACCATCATATTGAATTGTCCAGTCGCCCTCGATCTTAACGGTCATAACAGTGTCTTGATCTAAGGTATCGACCCAGAGTTCTTTGTTCGCATAGGATTCCCACAATCGATGGGCGTTACTCAGGCTAAATTTAAGCGCTTCGTATGGCTGCGGATCATAGTACGAATTTTTTGCCGCGGGCGACGAATAGCGCTCCCAATCCACAGACTCCCCGACCGCAAGTCCGGCTTGATATAGCTCATCCAGATCATTCTGAGTCAAAGAAAACTTGGTGCTGGGAATTCTGGAGGTTACAAAAATCGAGTAAGCTTTAAAATAGGGTGGCGCCGCACGCTGCTTGTCATGGGCTTCCGCCATAGTCAGCAAAAGATTCTTTAGATAATCCAGTGTTGTATTAATCGTTGCAGAGGCCGAGATTTCACCTAAGCGAAATCCGATTGTCGGGTATTTTTCCTTAACGAACAGGTAGCTCGGAAAGTTACTCAGAACACCACCGTCGACAAAATGATTCGTGCCCGCGGTAAATGGCGCAAAAAAAATGGGGATGCTGATTGATCTATGGACGGCTTCCGCTAACTTCATCTCCGGATATTTTTTCTTGCTGTAAACAGCGTATTCTCTTTCGCTGACATCCGCAGCCACAATCTTGAGTTCTTCAACTTCAATATCTTTAAAACTCTTTCCCTCGAGCACCTCGTCTAGCCAAGTTCTAAGCCGGTCCGCTCGATGAAATCCGCGGATAGCCCACGCCTCACTGAGGTCGGCTACTAAGCTTTTATGCTTGCGCTTGAAATTCCACAGTTTAAAGTTCGATAGCTTCCGCAGTCTAGAGAGTTCAGCACATAAAGTAAGGCCGTCTGCGAATGCCTGCTCTATTCGTTGAAATCGCGCAGCTTCCGCAGGATCCAGGAAATCAAATAGCGCCGGACTTTCCAATAGCTTCTTCAGTTTATCGCCGCGCTTGCCAATACCGAGCAATGCAGCGACGATCGAGCCGGCCGAAGTCCCCCCTACTGCGTGGATACGGTAATGGGCCGGCATCCGCGCCAGTCCCCCTGCATAAGCGATCCCTCTGACCCCGCCGCCTTGGAAAACCAAGTTAAGCCATCTGGTCGCAATTTCCATACGAAACCTCCAAGAACTAGGGAAGCTCTGAATAAAAGGGGTATCCATTTAGCTCCACAACCGGTCTTTGTGGGCTGACGTTCAATCCCACGGCGCAATCGCTGCTCGTGGACTTCCAAGGCGTTTTCCGAAGA
>JAYTGZ010000030.1:0-2873 GCA_043733025.1 Pseudomonadota bacterium
TCACAGCAAGTATGTTTCGCCTGACTCAGGACCTGGGTGAGTTCGCTCGATGGCATAAGGCAACCGCTGGCGGCGAGCGCTACTTGAGAGAAAAACAAAGACAGCAGCAACGCGCGCGCTATTCGAACCACGGAGCGGTATGAGCGAAATCTCGTGAACCTATAGACACAGAGCATGTAAGCAGCCTATCACAGACCGACTTTGCATGTAAAGCTCACCTCTCACGCACAGCGCCAACGCTCCTACGAGCCGTGTTATTTTTCGGTTTGATCGATTATTCGTTATTCCCGAGTAAGCTCTTTAGGTCGTTGGGGTCGTGCCCCCGATTCCATTACGTTTCATCCGGTCTACTCCTTTCCCCGCCGTCTCTCAAATAAATTCGAGGGTCGAACCATACAACTTTGCTTTCTTCTCTATATTTCTATAATATTCGAAATATGGAATTGAAAGATGCAGTTACCTCGCTCGCGGCTTTAGCCCAGGAATCTCGGCTGGCCATTTATCGTCTCTTAGTACAGACCGGTCCGGCTGGCATGGCGGTCGGTAGCGTCGCGGAGACTCTCGGCATTCCAGCCGCGACGCTGTCGTTTCACTTGAAAGAATTGAGCCGCGCCGAGTTGATTACGGCACGCCAAGAAGGCCGCTACATTTACTACTCGGCCAATTTTCCGCAGATGGCGGCGTTACTCGGTTACCTCACCGAAAACTGCTGTCGCGGCATGCCGCAGGAATGTTTGGGTGTGATGGAAACCGCGCTCGCGGAATGTTGTGCGCCGCGGGCAAAACGTAAATCCAAAAGGAGTTGTGTATGAAACGATTTCATGTTCATGTCGCCGTGAGCGAGCTTGAAGCGAGCGTCCGATTTTATTCGGCGATGTTTGCAACGATGCCGACTGTGCACAAATCCGACTACGCCAAATGGATGCTCGACGATCCACGCATCAATTTTGCTATTTCCCAGCGCGGCCTCGCCCCGGGCGTCGATCATCTCGGCATTCAGGTCGACAGCGACGCAGACTTAAGCGAGTTGCGCCAACAAGTCGCCGGCGCCGAGATCGAGGCGGCCGAACAAAACAATGCGGCTTGTTGTTACGCGGAATCCAACAAATATTGGACCATCGACCCGCAAGGCATTGCGTGGGAAACCTTTCACACCCTCGCGAATATTCCGACATTCGGTAAAGACCAGAAAACCGCGCTAGGCGATTCCGCCAGTGCGTGTTGCGCGCCGCAACCGGAGCGCCAGACGATAGGATTTTTCTCGCGGCCCGATCGCGCGCGGATGTCCGCGAAGAAGTGAGGTGAACCATGACTTACAACGTTTTGTTCCTCTGCACCGGCAATTCCGCGCGCAGCATTCTGTCCGAAGTTATTCTCAATGCTGAAGGTAACGGCAAGTTCCAAGCCTTCAGCGCTGGCAGCCATCCGTCCGGCAAGGTCAATCCCTTTGCTATCGAGTTACTCGAGCTGCGTCGCTATCCCACCGACGGCCTGCGCAGCAAGAGTTGGGACGAATTCGTCGCGCCGGGCGGGTCTAAGATGGATTTTGTTTTCACTGTGTGCGACAACGCCGCCGGTGAAGTCTGCCCCATCTGGCCCGGCCAGCCAATTACCGCCCACTGGGGAGTCGAAGACCCGGCGGCAGTTGAGGGTTCCGACGACGATAAACGAAAAGCATTCGTGAAAGCCTTCACCGTGTTGCAACGGCGCATCTCACTGTTCGCGAGCTTGCGCTTAGATCAACTTGATCGCCTATCTCTGGAAAACCAACTGCGCGATATCGGCAACCGATGACGCTGGCGCGTCGCCTCGCCGCCGAGGCGATGGGCACGGCGCTGCTACTCGCGATTGTAGTGGGCTCGGGCATCATCGGCGAGCGGTTGTCCGAGGGCAATGACGCGATTGCGCTGCTGGGCAATTCCATCGCCACCGGCGCCGGACTTGCGGTGCTGATTTTTCTGTTCGCGCCCATCTCCGGCGCCCACTTCAATCCCGTAGTCACGCTGACCGACGCCATCGAAGGCAACTTGAACTGGCGCGACGCGCTAGCCTATTTGCCCGTGCAAGTTGTCGCCGCACTCGCCGGCGTCGCGGCCACCCACATGATGTTCGGCGAAGCGCTATTCACGCCGAGCGATCACGCGCGCATTGGCCCGAATCAATGGTGGAGCGAATTCATCGCCACCTTCGGTTTGATCCTGGTCATCAAGCTCAGCGTGCGCCACAACGCCGCGGCCGTACCGCTCACCGTCGCGGCCTACATCACCGCGGCGTATTGGTTCACCGCATCGACCTCGTTCGCGAATCCCGCCGTCACCATCGCGCGTTCCCTCACGCCGACCTTCGCCGGCATCCGGCCTGACGGCGTACCCGGCTTCATCGTCGCTCAGTTGCTGGGCGCGTTCGTCGCCGCGAATTTCGTGAAGTGGCTGGTTGGTTCTCAGCCGCAATGATTAGCGAGCGAAAGCCTGCGAGTACATCTCATGGGGGGAATTCACCCAACGGCCGGGAAGGCGCATGGATATGGGCGCTCAGGCCATGCCTTGCCGATTATTAAAGTGTATTGAAGGGACAACGGCTGACCGTTTGGCCGCAGGTAAATTACGACGGCCGGGGGTCAATTGTTTGCATAATGATAGGAAGGTGAATACCCGCCTCGATTAAGCGCGTTCTTCACCAACTCAATAGACGGATCCATTTCCCAAATTTGTCGTGCCCCGCACAAGCTTGACTTCGTACCATGATACAGGGTTTATTATGAGTTAAATCTTGACAGTAGTGTCCGGTTAAAAGTCGAACAAAAGCAATTGGTTATTGATGGGACGTGGAATTGTTTGGGTGGTGTCGGGCTGCAAGGCGCATGAAATCAGGGT
>JAYTGZ010000031.1:0-3316 GCA_043733025.1 Pseudomonadota bacterium
CCCGCGATCTACGTTTACGGCGGCACGATCAAACCAGGCAACTGGAAAGGCGAAGACCTCACCATCGGTAGCGCGTTTGAGGCGGTCGGTGCATTCAGCGCCGGCAAGATGAGTAAAGAAGATTTCGACGGCATTGAGAACCATGCCTGCCCGACAGCGGGTGCTTGCGGCGGCATGTTTACGGCGAATACTATGTCGTCCTCCTTTGAAGCGCTGGGCATGAGCCTGCTCGGCTCGTCTAGCATGGCGGCGCCCGATCCTGAGAAGGCCGATAGCGCGGCGGAATCGGCGACGGTGTTGCTCGAAGCGATCAAGAAGAATATTCGTCCGCGCGACATCATCACACGCCAGTCGATCGAGAACGCCGCGACGTTGATCATGGCGATCGGCGGCTCGACCAACGGCGTATTGCACTTCCTCGCCATCGCCCACGCGGCTGAAGTGGAATGGAGCATCGACGATTTCGAGCGCGTGCGCCAGAAGACGCCGGTATTGTGCGACATGAAACCCTCCGGCAAATACGTCATGACCGATTTGCACAAAGCCGGCGGCATTCCGCAAGTGTTGAAGATGCTGCTCAACCACGGCCTGTTGCACGGCGATTGCAAGACCATCACCGGCAAGACGCTGGCGGAAGAATTGGCGCAGGCGCCCGACCATCCGTCCAAGGATCAAGACGTGATTCGTCAGTGGGACAATCCCATGTATAAGCAAGGTCACCTCGCAATCCTCAAGGGCAACCTCGCGCCGGAAGGCTGCGTCGCCAAGATCACCGGCTTGAAGAACCCGGTCATTACTGGGCCTGCGCGGGTGTTCGATTCGGAACCGGAAACCATGCAGGCCATCCTCGCGGGCAAAATCAAACCCGGCGATGTGGTCGTCATCCGTTACGAGGGCCCCAAGGGCGGGCCCGGCATGCAGGAAATGTTGGCGCCGACCTCGGCGCTCATCGGCCAAGGGTTGGGCGATAGCGTCGGCCTGTTGACCGATGGCCGCTTCTCGGGCGCCACCTGGGGCATGGTCGTCGGCCACGTCGCACCGGAAGCCTACGAAGGCGGCGTCATCGCGCTCGTGAAGGAAGGCGACTCCATCACCATCGATGCACATCAGCGCCTAATCCAAGTGAACGTCTCCGACGAGGAATTGGCGAAGCGCCGCGCCGCCTGGAAACAACCGGCGCCGCGTTACACCCGCGGTTTGTTGGCGAAGTATATGAAGCTGGTTAGCACCGCGAGCAAAGGCGCGGTGACGGGCTGACGGCTCTTGATTGAAGCAAAAAAGGGCGCCGCGGCGCCCTTTTTGTTTTCTTTCCATGGGTGATGCCCTGAAAGCGGCATAGCTAGTTACTCTCCGGCCATGCCTGGCCAGGAGGCAAGCGGGATGTTGCGTCTGGCAGGGGAGACTGCAGGGCCTGTAGCCGTGTCGATATCGACGCAGTGTACAATTCCGCAGAGGCTTCGAAACTCATTACATGCCCAACCGCCTATCCCAAGAGACCAGCCCGTACCTCCAGCAACACGCCGGCAATCCCGTCGACTGGCACGCCTGGGGCGAGGAAGCCCTCGCGCTTGCCCGTTCGCAGAACAAGCCAATCCTTATGTCTATCGGTTATTCGGCTTGCCATTGGTGTCACGTGATGGCGCACGAGTCCTTCGAGGACGTGGAGACGGCGGCGATTATGAATGAGCTGTTTATCAACATTAAGGTGGATCGTGAGGAGCGCCCCGATCTCGACCAGATTTATCAGACGGCGCACGCTATGTTGACGCAGCGTTCCGGCGGCTGGCCGTTGACGATGTTTTTGACGGCGGCGGATCACGCGCCGTTTTATGGAGGCACGTATTTTCCGAAAACGGCGCGCCATAACTTGCCGGGCTTCAAGGACCTGTTGCCGCGCATCGCGGCGTTTTATCGTGAGCGGCGTGAGGAAATCAATGTCCAGAATGCGGCGCTGATCGATGCACTGAAACGCGGCGAGGCGTCTTTCGTGCCGGGCGATGTGACGTTCTCGCCCGCTTTGCTCGATGAGGCTTTCGAATCGTTGCATCAATCGTTCGATGCCGTTCACGGCGGCTTCGGCAGCGCGCCGAAGTTTCCGCATCCGGCCGAGATCGAATTTTGTCTCGAGCGCTACTCGGCTACCGGCAACGAAGATGCACTCAACGTCGCGATCACCACGCTAAAGAAAATGGCGAACGGCGGCATTTACGATCACCTCGGCGGCGGCTTCGCGCGCTACAGCGTCGATCAATATTGGATGATTCCGCACTTCGAGAAAATGCTGTACGACAACGGGCCGTTGTTGCGTTTGTGTTCCGACGCGTGGCTGATAACCGGCGCCGAGCAATTCAAACAAGTGGCGCAGGAAACCGCCGCGTGGGTGATGCGCGAAATGCAATCGCCCGAGGGCGGTTACTACTCGACCATCGACGCGGATTCGGAACACGAAGAAGGCAAGTTTTATGTATGGCTGCGCGAAGACGCGCGCCAATACTTGGCTTCGGAGGAGTATGCCGTGACAGCCGCGCTGTATGGACTTGACGGGCCGGCTAATTTTGAAGGTTCCCATTGGCATTTGCGCATCGTTAAACCCTTGCCGGATGTCGCGCAACAATTCGCTATGGCGGAAGACACCGCTCGACGACATCTCGCGAGCGCGCGGCAAAAATTATTTGTCGAGCGAGAGAAGCGCATTCATCCCGGCCGCGACGAAAAAATACTCGTGAGTTGGAACGGACTGATGATTAAGGGCATGGCGCGGGCCGCGATCGTGTTCGAGCGAACCGACTGGATTGCCTCGGCGCAACGGGCCGTCGATTTTATCCGCCGCGTGATGTGGAAGGGCGGCCGCTTGCTCGCGACTTACAAGGACGGCCGCGCCCATCTCAATGCCTATCTCGACGACTATGCCTTCATGCTCGACGGCTTGATCGAGTTGATGCAAGCGGAGTTTCGCTCGGAGGACTTGGCGTTCGCTCAGGACCTCGCGAACGTGCTGCTCGGCCAATTTGAAGATAAAACGAACGGCGGCTTTTTCTTTACCAGCCATGACCACGAGAAGCTCATCCAACGCGCCAAGCCGAGCCACGACAACGCAACGCCATCGGGCAATGCCGTGGCCGCGCTGGCGCTCCAGCGCCTCGCCTACCTGACCGGCGACTTGCGCTATAGCGCGGGCGCGGAGCGAGTGCTGAAACTCTTTTACCCGCAAGCGGCGCAGCGGCAGGGAGGCTTTTCCAGTCTGATGGGTGCGCTGGCGGAACACCTCGAACCGCCAGAAACCGTGATCTTGCGCGGTCCGGCGGACGCGTTGGCG
>JAYTGZ010000032.1:0-19217 GCA_043733025.1 Pseudomonadota bacterium
GCGGTGGCCAATCCCGTCCGGCGCAGCAATTCTATTCATTAGCCACCTAAACCGATCCATAATCACCGATCCTGCTCGGCCCTTCAAAAGCTTTGCGACCGAACCAGCGCGTGCTACGAGAAACGATGCGTTAGGCCGTCGCGCCTGCGCACGACGAGCCGGCACCCGCCGTGCATCCTAGGCAATGATCGGCGAAGCGGATGCGCCGCGATAGCAGTTGCGCAAAGTCAAAATCGAAAATGCTTGGCGCTTTTCCTGATTTTCCTTCCGCTTCGATTTCGAGCATTTGATTGAAGTCGCAGTCGTAGAGTTTGCCGTCCCAACTGACGCTGATGAGGTTGCGGCACATGACGCCCGTGGCGGCGGAGGGGTTGAACGCGGCGAGCAATTTATCCATGTAGGTTTCGTACTGTCCGGATTTATCGAGATGCAGTTTGAAGCGGTTGATGGGCATGTTGGTGATGGTGTAGAGCTGGTTGAAGTCGATGTCGAACTTGGCTTTTAGCTCGCGTTTGAAGTCGGCTTCGAGCGCGGTTTGCGCGGCGGGCAAGTACGGGCCGACGGGGTTGTAGACCAAATTGAGTTTGAGTCCCGAGCCTTCCGCGCCGTAGCCTAATGAGTTGAGTTTATTCAGCCCGCGTATGCTTTTTTGGAATACGCCGCTGCCGCGCTGAGCGTCGGTGAAATATGCTTGGTAATAGGGCAGGGACGACACCACCTCGCAGCGATGTTCAGCGAAAAAATCGTGCAGATATTCTTTGCTCTCGCCGGTGTGCGGATGGCCGTCGTAGGCGACGGTGAGATTGTGACGAATCATGACGTGTTTACCAAGCTTGACCGCCTCCGTGACGAACCAATCGAAATCCGGATGCAGTTCCGGCGCGCCGCCGGTGATGTCCAGCGTTTTGATCCGCGCATGATCTTGCAAGATCGTTAGGCAACGTTCGATACCGGCGTGCGAGAGCATTTCTCGCCGCGCGGGCGAAGCATCCACGTGGCAATGGCGACAGGCTTGATTACACAGCTTGGTGACATTAACTTGCAGCGTGTCGATGCTGAGCGGTGTCAGGTCAAGCCCGCGTTCTTCGAGCAGGCGGTCGAAATCGTATTTCGAGGGAAGCGCTTCGTTTTTCTTTAGAACGGCCGTAAGTGCCATGCATTCTCCGATCGGGTTTTTTACAGCACCATTTTCTTCAGGTGATTTTGCATTTGTATGGAATGGGCAAGGGTAATGCCGGCCTTCATCACTGCCGCGACGTGTACCGCCTCCATCATTTGGTCCGGGCTCGCGCCGGATTCCAAACACGCGGTAGTGTAGGCGTCGATACAATAGGGACATTTGTCCGAGTGGGAAATGGCGAGCGCGATCAGCGCTTTCTCGCGCTTGGTGAGCGCGCCGTCGGCGCCCGTGACCATGCCGTAATACTTGAAGAATTCGTCGGCCAAGGGCTTCGCGTGTTCGCCGATGTTGGCGAATTTTTTTAGGTCTTCTGACTCGTAGTAGTTGCTCATTGAGATTAAAACTCCGATTGCTATTAGCGTTTTCGACTCGCGGTGCACAACCTCGCGGCCCCGTTTGTAAAAATGAGTATACACGGCTGATGTGTGTGTTCAGGCGGCGCCCATTCCGCCGGGTGGATCATCGCGGCGATGTCCACTAATCGTGGCGAGCGCGGCTAAATTCGACAATGCTCACTTTACTGTCGATGCGTATCGCGATAACTTACAATTTGGTTTGTAGCGGCGCGGCCAGGATACTCTTGATAGTTATTACCACTGCGCCAGGAGCCGCGTGGATACTGGCTCACGGCAAGTTGTGGCTGGAGAGGCGCTCCAGTCATGCCTCCTAGCGTGGCGTATCGAATGGGATCCATCCAACCCGCTATTTATCTCAAATTCACGCTAGAATGCCTATCCAAACGATTGATTTTGCGTTCTAATCAGGGCTCCTTCCATTTGACCCGGGCTGGCATGTTGGGTTCGCTGGTAAAACTTGGGCAACCTGCTGATTTGCTGCGCTCAGTTGTCATCGCGTTCGTCGCATTGGTCACTGCTTACGCAGTGACCGGCACCGCTTTTTTTCAGAATCTTGATCTGCAGTTGCACGACGTCCAGGCCCGTTGGCTGGCGCGAGAGGTTGACTTTAGCGACATTATCTTCGTCGACGTATCGGAAGAAAGCATACAATCCTTAGAGCCGGAAATCGGCGCTTGGCCCTACAGCCGTGCTGTCTATGCCAAGGTGACGGAATTCTTGCGCGATGCGGGTGCTCGCTCAATCACTTTCGACATCCTGTTCGCGGAAACGCGGCCGCAGGATGAAGAATTAGCCAAGACCTTGGCGGCAACCCGCGGCGTGACCCTGGCGGTGCTGGCGAAGGATTACACCGTCACCTCCGCGGCGGATATGGAAACCCTGCTCGAACGCATTTCGTGGAGCAAACCCGCCGACGTTCCGGCGTTAGCGTGGCAACAGTTTATCTTGCCGCGAGCGATGTTCATGTCGGCCGATAAGTCCATCGCCGCGGCCGGTGTGATCGCGGTGGTGCCGGACAGCGACGGCGTGTTGCGGCGTATCCCGGTGTTGCATCAAGTCGGCGACAAAGTCCTGCCGGGGTTGTCGGCGGCGACCATCTTTGCGGGTGAGCCGCGGCCTGAGATTCGTTACGACAAGCTGACGCGGGAACTACGCATGGGTAAGCATGCTTGGCCGCTGGATAAGGACGGCGCCGTGCGCTTGCGATTTCCAAGCAACCATCGCGCCATGGAAGGATTCCATTTTTCCGATGTGTTTCACGCGGCCATGACTCTGCGGTCCGGGGAAGATATCGCCGAAAAAATCAAAGGCCGCCGCGTATTCGTCGGCAGTACGGCGGAGTCGATCAACGATTACCAGAACACCTTGTTCGGACGGACCGCGGGGCTGCATCTGTTGGGCCAAGTGAACCAGTTGCTGGAGAAAGGCGAGGTGTTGGCGCCGCCGGTATTGCGCTGGGATACGCTGTTGCTTGCCCTTGCGTTGTTGGTTCCCATCGCCAGTTTTCGCGAGCGGGAGAACCGCAATCCGCTCTATTATGCCATCGGCTTTGTCTTGTTACCGTTGTTGATCGGCGGCTTATCCTCGGTTCTTTATCTCGATAAACAATCGACCGTCCTGGGCTTTCCCTTGCTCGCCGGCTATCTCGCCTTCGTGTTCTTCTTGGTGCGCCGCCTGTGGCGCCTGTACAACGAACGGCAACGTTTGTTCTACGAAAAACTCGCGGCGGAAGAATCCTACAAACTCAAGAGTCAGTTTATTTCCCACATGACCCACGAATTGCGCACGCCGCTTGCGGCCATCATGGGCTTCAACCGGCTGTTGGGCGACAGCGAGCATGGGGAGCGAGGTCACGGCCAGTACACCAAGGTCATCGAAAAAAATAGCCATCACCTGATGACCTTGATCAACAACATGCTCGATCAGGGCAAGATCGAAGCCGGGCAGATGAAGATTTCCAAGGTTCCGGCCCGTATCCGCGAAGTCGTCGACGACGTGATCGCCACCGTGTCCAACATGGCGGCGGAAAAACAACTGGAACTAAAGGCGCTATTGGATGAAACCGTACCGAAGACACTGGAACTCGATTCGTTCCGGCTGCGGCAAGTGCTGCTGAATCTCTTGAGCAATGCAATTAAGTTTACCCAAACCGGGCATGTGCACGTCGCCATCGGTTGGGCGGAAGGCGGCCTTAGCATCCAAGTGTCCGATACCGGGCCCGGCATGACGGCGGAAGTGATGGGGCGGATTTTCATTCCCTTCAAGCAAGGCGCCGACAATACCCAGCATGCCTACGGTGGCACCGGCCTGGGCCTTGCCATCAGCCGCAATCTGTGCGAGTTGATGGGTGGAACACTGACAGTGGATTCCGAGGTCGGAAAGGGTAGCGATTTCACGCTGCGTATCCCCGCGCCGGTTTGCGCCGACAGCGAGGTACCCGTGTCACAATCCGCGCTTAAGGCCACCAATGAACGCCTCCAGGGACGCGTGTTGCTGGCGGATGACAACAGCGATATTCGTGATCTGGTGACCCGTCTGTTGAAGAAGCAAGGCGTGACCGTGCTGCCCGTCACGGATGGACGCCAGGCGGTGGAAATGGCGCTGAAAGAAATGCCCGATGTGGTGTTGATGGATATGGAAATGCCGATAATGGATGGACTCACCGCTACCAAGCTGTTGCGGGAAAGCGGTTTTACCCGGCCGATCTTTGCCATGACGGCCCACCCCGAAGGACCCGAAGTCGAACGAGCGCTGAA
This sequence comes from Pseudomonadota bacterium, assembly GCA_043733025.1. GTDB lineage: Bacteria > Pseudomonadota > Gammaproteobacteria > Burkholderiales > JALYOK01 > JALYOK01. Next base: position 4,293 of record JAYTGZ010000032.1, read on the forward strand.
ACAAGGATTCGACGGTTATTTGGAGAAGCCGGTAAACCGTGAAAAGCTATGCGGGATCCTCGCCGCGTTCCTGAAACCCATGCCCGAGCCGGCCGTGGCCACCGGTTCAACGTAGAACAAGTGAAACAGAGTAATGACTAACAAGGTAATCGTTGAAGTGGATTCCGATCTCGCCGATTTGGTGCCGAAATTTCTGGCGAACCGGCAAAGAGACTTGCTGCAAATAGGCGAAGCGATCGATCGCGCCGATAACAATGCGTTGCTCATCATCGGACACAACATGAAGGGCGTGGGCGGTGGTTACGGCTTTAACGAGATCACCGAGTTGGGTAAGCGCATCGAGGCCGCGGCCAAGGGCGGCGACCAGGCAGTGCTGCGCGAGCAACTAAATCAATACAAAGAATACCTCGCGAACGTGGAAGTTCGTTATGTCTAGCGACGCTGCTCGGCCGGCGCCTGAATTAACGAGCCTGCCGGAAATCGTCACGCACTCGTTCACCGGCCGACCGGCGGCGGCCACCCAGGTCAAAGGCTCTGGCTCTGTTATGGTGGTGGATGACCAAGACGACAATCGCGCGCTCATCGTTCGCTATCTGACCCAGGCCGGTTATCAGGTTCGCCAAGCGACCAACGGCGCCGAGGCGCTGGCGGCGATCGGATTCGAAAAACCTGGCGTGATATTAATGGATGTGATCATGCCGGGCGTGAACGGGTTCGAGATTTGCCAAAAGCTCAAAGCCGATCCGGAAACGTTAGATATCCCTCTGGTTTTGATTACTGGCTTACATAGCAAACAGGATCGGGTTGCAGGCATTGAGGCCGGCGCGGATGATTTTCTGTCCAAGCCCGTTTATCCCGAGGAACTGGTGGCGCGCGTTCGCTCGCTGATGCGTCTGACGGAGGCGCGAAGGGCGCTGCAAGAGGCGCGCTTAGCCCACGAGATCGAACAGCGGCAATGGATACACCGCATGTTCGAGCGCTATGTCTCGCCAAAACTGGTGAAGGAAATTCTAGACCAAGGCGATCAGCGGGAAAATCCCTTGGATCGACTATCTAGGCTGGAGGTCGTTGCGCTGTTCGCCGATATGCGCGGCTTCACCCGCATCGCCGAGACATTGGAGCCGAGCAAAGTGGTCGAGTTGCTGAACGATTTCTTCACGCTCATCACCTCGGTCGCCTACGAATATGAAGGCACGGTATTCAACATGGCCGGCGATAGTCTGCTGGTGGGCTTCGGCGTGCCGCTGCCGCAATCCGATAGCGCGCAACGGGCAGTGCAGGCGGCGTGTACCATGATTAAGCGCTTTCAAGTGCATGTATCGAATTGGCACAGCTTGTACGGTATCGAGGCGGGACTGGGTATCGGTGTCAACCGCGGGGAAGCGATTTTCGGCAATGTCGGTTCGCCAACCTATATGAGCTACACCATCATCGGCGACGTGGTCAATGTCGCCGCGCGCTTGATGCAAAACGCCAAAGCCAACGAGATATTGATTTCCGAGGCGGTGTTCCAGGGGCTCGACACGCTGGCCGATGCGTTGCAGCCGGAACCCCTCCAGCCCCTGACCGTCAAGGGCAAATCCACACCGCTGCCGGTGTATCGCGTACGTGTTTTGGAGGCGCTGTAATTGGCAACGACTTCCGGTTCCGAGGGCGCATCGATCTCGGTCTTAATCATCGACGATTCTGAGGATATGCGGCAGTTAGTGCGCCACTACGTCATGGTGGAATGGCCGCACGCCAAAATCGAAGACTGGGATCCCATCAGCCACGGCAAGCCGGGCCAGGATTTCCCGTGGCGGGGCTACGATGTGGTGTTGCTCGACTATAGGCTAGGTACGGAAGACGGGTTGCTTTGGCTCAAGGAATTTCGACTCCATAGCGATTGTCCGCCGGTGATTTTCATGACGGGGCAAGGCAGCGAAGACGTAGCGGTGAGGGCGCTGAAGGCCGGCGCCCACGATTATCTGCGCAAGCACGATCTATCCCAGGCCAGATTGGTCGGCTCCATGAAGGACGTGATTTCCCAGACCGCCCTCGCACCGCCCAAGCTTGCGTTTGATTTGCCCGATTTGCCTGTAGCCGACAACACGGATGAATTCGAGGTTCAACACCAGTCCATACGTGCATCGATCGCCGCGGAACACCGCGCGGGGCTTAAGCAGCAGCCGGTGGAAATCTCTGGCTATGCTGTCCAGCGCAAGATCGGCGCCGGTGGCATGTCGACGGTTTACCTGGCGGAACGGGAGTCAGATCGCACGCCCACGGTGCTCAAGCTATTGAATGCCGACCTGTCGCGCGAGAACGAGTTCTTGCGCCGCTTCATTCGTGAGTACGGTATCCTCTCTAAGCTATCGAGTCCCCATGTGGTCAAGATATTCGATCAGGGCTACAGCGATCAACACGTTTATATCGCCATGGAATATTTCGCTGGCGGTGATCTCAAGGCGCGCATCGATCGCGGCATCGAGCCGGACGAGGCCATATCGCTGCTAGCGCAAATGGCTAGTGGATTACAAGCGATCCACTCGGCCGAGGTGATACACCGCGATCTTAAGCCGCAAAACATAATGTTCCGCGCTGATGGTTCCTTGGGCATATTAGACTTCGGCATCGCCAAGATCGCGTCGGAAGAAACTCAGTTGACGGAACATGGCCAGGTGTTCGGTACGCCCTATTACATGAGCCCGGAGCAAGGCACGGGCAAGATTCTTGATGGACGCAGCGACCTCTACAGCTTGGGCGTGATCTTCTACGAAATGCTGACGGGCAAACGCCTTTACAATGCGGATAATGCCGTTGCTTTGGTCTACAAACATCTGCACGACAACATCCCCATCCTTGCGCGCCACCTATCGGACTATCAAGAGTTGCTGGATCGCGCGGTCGCCAAAGCGCCGGGCGACCGCTTCGCGACGGCCGCTAGTTTGCTTGCCTATCTCGACCAGCGGTTCGGCAAGTAGCCTGTAGTCCAAGCACGGCAAGTCGCGCGTAGCGTTCCTGGCGTTGGTCGTATAATGCGCGCTCCATGGGTACCCTCAATTTTCTTCCGCGCCAATCCGTTAAACACATCACGCTACCTCCGGTAACGGGATCGGCCGATGCATTGTTGCTCGCCGAACTGGCGGGTGAACGCCGGCCGCTGGTCGTCGTCACGGAGACTGCCTCGCTTGCGCAACGATTGCGGGCGGAAATCCAGTGGTTTGCGCCTAAACTGGCGATTCACCTCCTACCCGATTGGGAGACCTTGCCCTATGACCAACTATCGCCCCACCAGGACTTAACCTCCGAGCGGTTGGCGACGCTGTATCAGTTTTCCCGCAATGCTTGCGATGTAGCGCTGGTGCCGATCACGACGGCGCTGTATCGGTTACCACCCAAGGCTTATCTAGCGGCCCATACGTTTTTTTTGCAGCACAAGGAAACGCTCGATCTGGCCGCATTACGCATCCAGCTTACTGTCGCCGGATACACCAATGTGAGCCAGGTGTTGCGCCCTGGAGAATACGCCATGCGCGGCGGGTTAATCGATTTGTTTCCCATGGGCAGCGCCGTACCCTATCGCATCGATCTACTCGATGACGAAATCGAATCCATCCGCACCTTCGATGTCGACACCCAGCGCAGCATTTATCCGGTCAACGAGATCCGTTTGCTGCCGGCGCGAGAGTTTCCCTTTGACGAAGCGGGGCGTAGCCTATTCCGTCAGAATTTCCGCGAAAAGTTCGAGGGCGATCCGTCGAAAAGCGCGCTGTATAAGGACGTCAGTAACGGCATTGCCCCGGCTGGAATCGAATATTATCTGCCATTATTTTTCGACGCCACCGCGACGCTGTTCGACTACTTGCCGGCCGATGCGCAGCTTTGCCTGCATCACGATGTGGCGAACGCCATCGAGCAATTTTGGCGCGACGCCAAGTCCCGCCATCAGCTCTTGGGCGGCGACCGTACCAGGCCGATACTGGCGCCGGCAGATTTGTTTCTGCGTGCGGAAGATTTTTTTGGCGGGCTAAAGCCGTTCCGCCGTATCGATATTCCGAAACCTTCGCCGGAACGCGAAGCGACTACAGAACCCGCGACGACAGCGGCGTTACCGCCGCTGGATGTGGATCGCCGTGCCCACAACCCAGTGGAAAAACTTGCGGCATTCGTCGAAAATTTTTCCGGACGGGTGTTGGTCGTTGCGGAGAGCCTGGGCCGGCGCGAGACTTTGTTGGAACTGTTTACCCGTTGCGGCCTGAAGCCCAAAACCTATGACGACTATGGCGCGTTCGTCGCAGGCGCCGAGCCGCTTGCGTTGGTCGTCGCGCCGCTGGATATGGGCTTTGTTCTTACCCAGCCCCATTGGGCGATCGTCACCGAAAATGAGTTGTACGCCGCGCAGGTCAAACAAACCCGGCGGCGCGACGCGCGCAAGGTCACGTCCGAGGCGATGCTGCGGGATCTTTCGGAAGTTCGCATCGGCGATCCCGTGGTCCACGCTCAGCATGGCATCGGCCGTTATCTCGGCCTGGTGAATCTTGATCTGGGCGAGGGTGAGAACGAGTTTTTGCATCTTGAATACGGCGGTGGCGACAAGCTCTATGTGCCGGTGCCGCAACTCCATCAGATCAGCCGTTATAGCGGCGCCAGTCCCGAGGCAGCGCCGTTGCACCGCTTGGGCAGTGGCCAATGGGAGAAAGCCAAGCGCAAAGCGGCGCAGCAAGTGCGCGACACGGCGGCGGAGTTGCTCAATCTCTACGCGCAGCGCGCGGCGCGCCAGGGCTTCGCGTTTCCATTTCACCCGAACGATTACGATAACTTCGCCGCGGGTTTCGAGTTCGAGGAGACGCCCGATCAAGCAGCCGCCATCGCCGCGGTCATCGAGGATATGAAATCCGGCAAACCCATGGATCGCCTGGTATGTGGCGACGTGGGGTTCGGCAAAACGGAGGTGGCCATGCGCGCCGCATTCCTCGCGGTGTCCGGCGGCAAGCAAGTGGCGATTCTGGTGCCGACGACGTTGCTCGCGGAACAACACTATGATAACTTTTCCGACCGCTTCGCTGAATGGCCGGTGAAGATCGTCGAGATATCGCGTTTTCGCTCGGCGAAAGAACAGTCCGCGGCGCTAGCGGGCTTGGCCGATGGCAATGTGGATATCATCATCGGTACCCATCGTTTGATCCAGAAAGACGTCAAGTTCAAGCGGCTGGGCTTAACTATTATCGACGAGGAACATCGCTTCGGCGTACGGCAAAAAGAGCAATTGAAAGCGTTGCGGGCGGAAGTCGATGTGTTGACGCTCACCGCCACGCCCATACCGCGCACCTTGGCGATGTCCATGGAAGGACTGCGGGATTTTTCCGTGATCGCGACAGCGCCGCAGAAACGTCTGTCGATCAAAACCTTCGTCCATCCTTACAATGTGGGCATCATCCGCGAGGCGGTGCTGCGCGAACTGAAGCGCGGTGGCCAGGTCTATTTTCTGCACAATGAAGTGGACACGATACATTTGAGCTTTGAGAAGCTGTCGGGGCTGTTACCCGAAGCACGCATCGCCGTCGCCCACGGCCAACTGCGAGAGCGAGAACTCGAGCACGTGATGAGGGATTTTTATCAGCAGCATTTCAACGTCTTGCTCTGTTCCACCATCATCGAGAGCGGTATCGACGTGCCCACCGCCAACACCATCATCATCGAGCGCGCCGATAAGTTTGGTCTCGCGCAGTTGCACCAACTGCGCGGCCGGGTAGGGCGGTCTCATCATCAGGCCTATGCCTATCTGCTTACGCCGCTGGATGATGCCCTCAGCGCACAAGCAAAAAAACGCCTAGAGGCGATTCAGATGATGGAAGATTTGGGCGCCGGATTTTTCTTGGCCATGCACGATCTCGAAATTCGCGGTGCGGGGGAAATCCTCGGCGATTCCCAGAGTGGCGAGATGCAGGAGATCGGCTTCAATCTCTACGCGGAAATGCTTGATTCGGCCGTGCGTGCGCTGAAAAACGGCAAGACTTGGGACGTGGCGGCGCCGCTTGAAGTCACGACGGAGATTAACCTGCATGTCCCGGCTCTATTACCGGCGGATTATTGCGGCGACGTCCACGAACGGCTGGTGCTCTATAAACGACTCGCGAACTGTCAAAGCTTGGATGATCTTGAAGTGCTGCAAGAAGAAATGATTGATCGTTTCGGTTTGCCGGCCACGCCGGTGAAGGCGTTGTTGGAAAGCCATCGTTTGCGCGTGCTGGCAAAAGCCCTGGGCGTGGCGAAGATCGACGCCAGTCTCGACACCATCCAATTGCAATTCATACCCAACCCGCCGATCGACGCGGCGCGCATTATTCAACTCATCCAGCGCAATCGCCATTACAAACTGGCAGGGCCCGACCGTCTGCGAGTTGTCGAGGCGCTGCCCGATCTCGATAAGCGCGTGGAGCGGGTGAAATCGCTGCTAATGGAATTCCAATGAGCGCCGCGCGTAATATTGTCGCGGAAGGTCGCGATACGTTATTGGTGTTACAGGGGTTGGCGGTCGATCGACAGGACATCCAAGCCATCGCTAAAATTACGCGAGCCCAGTCGATCCAAGATTTTGCGCCGAACGTTTTCAAGCTTCGGAACGCAGAGCCTCATCCGGAGCTCGCGGCCCGGTGCCGCGCGGCGCGGCTTGATTTTGCCTTCGTGCCGGTGGAACTTAAGCTGTCCTATTTCAAGCTCGTCGCCATGGATATGGATTCGACCTTGATCAATATCGAGTCCTTGGACGAAGTCGCGGACTATGCTGGGCTTAAACAGAAGGTTTCGGCAATTACCGAGCGATCCATGAACGGCGAGATAGATTTCAGTGAAAGCCTGCGTTATCGTGTCGCGTTGCTGAAAGGATTGGACGCGAGCGCGCTTGAGCGCGTCTACGAAGAACGGTTAAAACTTAATCCAGGCGCGGAGAAATTGATCGCGGCGTTGCAGAAACATGACATCTACACGCTGCTGGTCTCGGGCGGTTTCACGTTCTTTACCGAGCGGCTGAAACGACGGCTAGGCTTGAACTTTGCCTGTGCGAACGAACTCGAAATCATAGATGGGAAGCTAACGGGCGCCATCCTTGGCCAGTTGTTAGACCCGAACGGAAAAGCAGATAAACTTCGTGAGGTAGGCGCCATGCTGGACATCGACGGGGCCGGGCAAATTGTCGCGATTGGCGATGGCGCCAACGATTGCCCCATGTTTGACGCGGCGGGCACGGCTATCGCCTACCATGGGAAGCCTGTGGTTCGTTCCCATGCGAGGTATTGTATTGACCACGTCGGTTTGGACGGGGTGTTGAACTTGTTTGCGTAAGCAAAGAAGACGCGTATCCTTAGTAGGAAATAGATGAAAGTGAGTCGAAAAAAATCAACAGGAGATAACCATGGGTAGCTTTAAGATCCGCATCATGATCGCGTTGGTGATCGCCGCGGTTTCGCTGATTTCCTATTTCAGTTCCACCACTCATAACCTCATCACCGGCGAAAAGCAGCATATCAGCATGAGCGAGGAAGAAGAGATCGCCATGGGTTTGCAAGCGGCGCCGGAAATGGCGAACCAGTTTGGTGGCGTGTCGCGAAATGTTGAGAAGAGAGCGCTCGTGGAACAGATCGGCAATGCAGTTGTGCAGCAGTCCGTCGCCAAGACGTCGAAGTATCAGTTCAACTTTCATTTGCTTGCAGATCCGCAAACCGTGAATGCGTTTGCCTTACCAGGCGGGCAGATTTTTATTACCGAGGCGCTCCTCGGTCGCCTCAAGAGCAAAGCCCAACTCGCCGGTGTGCTGGGGCATGAAGTGGGCCACGTGTTGGCGCGACATTCCGCCGAGCACATGGCTAAACAAAAGTTGACTTCGGGCCTTAGCACGGCCGCTGTGATCGGCGTCGATCCCACCGGTGGCGGCGCCCAGATGGCGCAGATGGTGGCCGGGCTGATCAATATGAAGTACGGCCGTGCCGACGAACTGGAGTCCGACAAGTTGGGCCTGCGTCTCATGTCCGAGGCCGGTTATGACCCGCGCGCATTGATCGGTGTGATGGAAATTCTGGCGCAATCTAGCGGCGGCAGCCGTCAGCCGGAATTTGCAAGCACCCATCCCAGCTCGGAGAATCGCGTGCAAAAAATTCAGCAGGAGCTCGCCGCGCTTTTCCCTAACGGCGTGCCGGAAGGATTGGTGAAGTGATGACGATGAGATCGACGCGGCTTGCCTTACTCTCGGCCCTGGCCGGCGCCCTAGCCATGACGGCGGCGCGCGCAGCGGACAATAAAGTTGAGCCGCCGCCGGAGGTGCAGGAACTTGAGTCCATTACCATCGAAGGCAAACGACCGGAGGAGGATCGGCCGAAAAAAGTCGATCCGGAGAAGCGGCTGAAAGAAGAGTTGGAGAAAGATAAGAAAGCGATCGAGGAAATCAAGAATGCCCGCGGCCAGGCGCGGGTGAAAGTCAAAGGCCCGCTAGTTACCTATTGCCTTAACTACGACAATAACAACCCCTTGACACAGAACAGTGTCGGCGTGTCGCTAATTGTCCCGGTGTACTGCGGTCCCGGCGTGAAATGACCTGACCGCCGTCGCGCGGACGTGCGTCAAAATCTAAAATGAACACGCCTGGAAGGCGCATGGAGACGGGGTGGGGGGCTGGGGGGCTGGCCCCGGGCCACCTTGGGCCACCGAGGGCCATTGGCTCCCATAGCATGTCTTGCTGCGAGCTATGCTGGATAAGGTTCCTGGCGTGATCGGGCCAAACAATCCAACTGTCGGGCAAAGCGGTTTCCATGGCCTTGGTGTAATTCAGGTACAATCGTTAGTTTTTCCGATTCGAAGGTTCCGAAAGGGGTTTCATGCCGACCGTAAGAGTAAAAGAGAATGAGCCGTTTGACGTGGCTCTGCGCCGCTTCAAACGTGCAGTTGAAAAGACTGGATTGTTAACCGAACTTCGCGCTCGCGAATCCTACGAAAAACCCACCACCGAACGTAAACGCAAACTCGCTGCTGCCGTGAAGCGTCGCTACAAGCGCCTGCGCAGCCAGATGTTGCCGCCTAAGATGTACTGATTTGTGAGGTGGAAGCAGATGGGCGTGAGGCGGAAAACGCCCCTCGCCCCGTTGCGCATTCCGTCTAACGTCTGCCTCCTTCGACTGCCATGTCCCTCCAAGACCGGATCACCGAAGACATGAAGGCCGCCATGCGCGCCAAGGATAGCGAGCGCCTGTCCGGCATCCGCATGTTGCTCGCGGCCATCAAGCAGCGCGAAGTGGATGAGCGTATTACCTTGACGGACGCCGATATTGTTGCGGTAGTTGAGAAACTGATCAAGCAACGGCGCGATTCCATCACCCAATACCAAGCGGCGAACCGGCAGGATTTGGCCGAAAAAGAACAAGCCGATCTCGCGATCTATCAAGCTTACATGCCGCAAGCCTTGAGCGACGCGGAAGTAGACGCCGCGATCAAGGCGGCCATTAACAGCGCGGGCGCTTCGGGTATGAAAGACATGGGCAAAGTCATGGCCGAACTCAAACCCAAACTGGCCGGACGTGCCGATATGGGTAAGGTTTCCGCTCTTATCAAAGCTAAGCTATCAGCGTAGTTCCCTGTTCCGCAAAGGCGCTTCTCTCTATAATGAAGCGATGATTCCACCGGATTTCATTCAAACGCTGTTGGGCCGCGTCGACATCGTCGACGTGATCGATCAGCAAGTTCATATCAAGAAATCCGGTTCCAATTTTGTCGCCTGTTGTCCCTTTCATAACGAAAAAACCCCATCGTTTTCCGTCAGCCAGACCAAGCAGTTTTACCATTGCTTCGGCTGCGGCGCCCATGGCACAGCGCTGGGGTTTCTCATGGAATACAATGGCTTGCCTTTCGTAGATGCGGTAAAACAACTGGCGGATAGCGTCGGGCTTCAGGTTCCGCAGATCGAAAACAAGGAAGCCGATGCTAGGCGAAAAGACGGCGTCGATTTGTCGGCCATTCTTAGCGACGCGGTGAAATACTATCGTGCTCAATTGAAAGAATCGCCGAAAGCCGTCGAATACCTCAAGCGCCGTGGCCTATCAGGCCAAATCGCCGCGCGTTTCGGCATCGGCTATGCGCCGGATGGCTGGCAGAATCTCGCTGCGGTTTTCCCCGATTACATAGCGCAAGCCCTCGTGACCGCAGGCTTGGTGATTGAAGGCGACAGCGGCAAGCGTTACGACCGCTTCCGCGATCGCGTGATGTTTCCCATTTGGAATCAACGCAATGAAGTCATCGGCTTCGGCGGAAGGGTGCTCGACAAGGGCGAGCCGAAGTATCTGAATTCCCCGGAAACGCCGGTGTTCGAGAAAGGCCGCGAGCTGTACGGCTTGACCCAAGCGATGAAGGCGATCCGAGCCTCGGGCAAGGTGATCGTGGTGGAGGGCTACATGGATGTCGTGGCGCTGGCGCAACATGGTGTGGAAAATGCGGTTGCGACCCTCGGAACCGCCACCTCGGCGACCCACATTCAGAGACTTTCCCGGCTTTCAGACCATATCATTTTCTGTTTCGACGGCGACGCCGCAGGCCGCCGCGCCGCCTGGCGCGCGCTGGAAATAAGCTTGCCGCACTTAACTGACGGCAAGGAAATCGGCTTCCTTTTTCTGCCGCAAGAGCATGATCCAGATAGCTACATTCGCGACTATGGCCGAGAAATATTTGCGGAAGCGCTCGCTAACGCGATCCCTTTGTCGGCGTATTTGGTGCAAGAATTGCAGCAAGGCCAAGATCTGCACAAAGAAGAAGGCCGCGCGGCGTTGCTCCAAAGCGCGAAACCTTTGCTGAAACAGGTTGCCGCGCCGCTCTTAAGCGTAATGCTGCGTAAACGATTTGCCGAAATCACCGGTATTGCCCGAGAAGAATTGGATGATTTACTGGACATCAAACCAACCGGCCAAGCGCGGCGAGCCAATCCTAGAACGCTGGCCCGCGACACGTCGCTGCCTATTCCGCTCAGGCTCGCGGCTCAGATCATGGCCCAGCCCAGTCTCGCCATGGGTTGCGATGTTCAGTTGCAAGGAGCCAACGAGCCCGAGCTAATTTTTTTAAGGCATGTCGTTGATTTTTGCCGGAATCATCCAGATTTAGAGTCAGCAGGTCAAATAGAGACGGGCTTGGCCGATACGGTTTCCAAATCCTTGTTGGATCAGACCGTTCGGTTTCTGGCCAAGGAAGAGCAAGACTTTTCATGGAGCGCGGAACAAATAGAGGTGGTATTTCAGGACGGATTGGCGAAAATGAAAAAGGAACTCGAAAAGAAGTTCACCGAAGCGCGCTACCGGACGGCCAAATCGACCGCGGAACTCAAGACAACCGTGGCGCCGAGCGCGAAATAGCCGTTGAACAAATCGGCGTGAAAAGAGCTCTAAAAAAGAGTATAATTTAGGGTTTTCCGTACGCATCATAGAGATCAAGCATGGCAGCGAACAATAGCAAAGCCGAAGCCAGGAGAGCCGAAGCCAGGAGAGCCGAAGCGAAGATGGAAGCCAAACCGGTTGACATCGAATCCCAGCGTCTGAAGCTCAAAAACCTCATCGTGCTCGGCAAAGAGCGCGGTTTTTTGACCTACGCCGAGATTAACGATTCGCTGCCGGACGACATCGTCGACGCCGACCAGATCGAAGGCGTGATCAGCATGATCAACGACATGGGCATCCAAGTCTATGAATCGGCGCCGGATGCGGAAGCCTTGCTCATGACCGACGCCGCGCCTGCCGTGGCCGACGAAGATGTAGTCGAAGAGGCGGAAGCGGCGCTCACCACCGTCGACTCGGAATTCGGCCGCACCACGGATCCGGTGCGCATGTACATGCGCGAGATGGGCACCGTGGAACTGCTCACCCGCGAGGGCGAGATCGAAATCGCCAAACGCATTGAAGATGGCTTGAAGCACATGATTCAGGCCATTTCCGCTTGCCCCACCACCATCGCCGAAATTCTCGATCTCGCCGACCGCATCGAGCGCGACGAGATTCGCGTCGACGAAGTGGTCGATGGCCTGATCGATCCGAACGAAGACGAAGTAATGGAAGCCGAGTTCACGCCGGAACAAGACGTCGAGGAGGAACAGGAGGAGGAAGCAGAACCCGACGCCGATGAAGTGGCCTTGGCGAACGCCGCCAATCTTGAGCAGCTCAAGCAAGATGCCCTGGAGCGCTTCAACGCCATCCGCCGCGCCTATAAAAAGATGAGGAAGGCGTTGCAGGAAAAAGGCGCCCGCAGTCGCGCGTTCAAAGATTTGCAGGAGCAGATTTCCAACGAACTGATGCAGATTCGCTTCGGCGCCAAGATCGTCGATGCGCTGTGCAGTAGCTTGCGCGCATTGGTTGAGCAAGTGCGTGGTTATGAGCGCCAGGTCATGGAATTGTGCGTCAATTCCGCCGCCATGCCGCGCGCCTACTTTATCAAAACTTTCCCCGGCAACGAGACCAATCTCAAATGGGTGATCGACGAGGCCGGGCAGCGCAAAGCCTACAGCGCCGCGCTGGGCCGTTTCAAGCACGCCATCGTCGAGCAGCAACAGAACATCATCGATCTGCATAAGATGGTCGGCATCCCGATCAAAGAGTTGAAGGAAATTGGCCGCCAGATGTCCACGGGCGAGGCGCGCGCGCGCCGCGCCAAGCGCGAGATGATCGAGGCCAACTTGCGTCTGGTGATCTCCATCGCGAAGAAATACACCAATCGCGGCCTGCAATTTTTGGATCTCATTCAAGAAGGCAACATCGGCTTGATGAAGGCCGTCGACAAGTTCGAATATCGCCGCGGCTACAAGTTTTCGACCTACGCTACCTGGTGGATACGTCAAGCGATCACCCGCTCCATAGCCGATCAGGCGCGCACCATCCGCATTCCCGTGCACATGATCGAAACCATCAACAAGATGAACCGCATCTCGCGGCAAATTTTGCAGGAGACCGGGCAGGAGCCCGATCCGTCAGAACTCGCGAAAAAGATGGAAATGCCCGAGGAAAAGATCCGCAAGATCCTCAAGATTTCCAAAGAGCCGATCTCCATGGAAACGCCGATCGGCGACGACGACGATTCGCATTTGGGCGATTTCATCGAGGACCATTCCACCGTCGCACCGTCGGATTCCGCCGTGTATGCGAGCTTGCGCGATGTGACGAAAGAAATTCTCGATACCCTCACGCCGCGCGAAGCGAAAGTTCTGCGCATGCGCTTCGGCATTGAAATGAACACCGACCACACCTTGGAAGAGGTCGGCAAACAATTCGACGTCACCCGCGAACGCATCCGCCAGATCGAAGCGAAAGCGCTACGCAAACTACGCCACCCGTCCCGCTCCGAACGGCTGCGCAGCTTTATCGACAACGAACAGTAAGCTTTCCTCGAATTGTCTCGCGGTGAATTCATCACCGCGAGACAACCGGGTCTATAGCTCAGTCGGTTAGAGCAGGGGACTCATAATCCTGTAGTATTGGTTCTGACGGTGTACCAAATAATACCGATTCAGGACGTGGTGAAAAGTGCGAGAAGACCAAAAAGGGCCCTTAGCTCAGTTGGTTAGAGCAGTCGACTCATAATCGATTGGTCGCTGGTTCAAGTCCAGCAGGGCCCACCACCTTTTTAATCCCATGGTCGTCGGTACAGTTCCGGTACAGTGCTCAAATGCAGTGCCTATGGGAAGGAACTGAAATGCCGACGATTATCAAGACCGAATCGAACAGTTGGAAGGCCGTGATCCGCAAAACCGGATGGCCGACAACGATCAAAACATTTCGCCTAAAGAAAGACGCCGAAGATTGGGCACGACGCACCGAGGACGAAATGGTACGCGGCGCGTTCATCCGGCGCGCGCCGTCCGAGCGCATGACCGTCGAGGATGCGATTGCCCGCTACCTATCGGAAGTTACCCCAACGGTGTCACTTTAGCCGTCTGAAAGATTTCGCTGGCGTCAGAAGCGGGTTTTGTGTATGGTTCCCCCCTGTTTAGGGGAACTACGTGGATCCGATTCTTTTCCGCTACCGCGCCCGTGATCTGAGGGCCGAGGACATTGCGCACATTCAGGCGGCCGTTGCTTCGCATTATGCGCGTGGGCGCAGCTTTATTGCGCGAACGCTGTGTGAATTGTGGGATTGGCGGCAACCGAACGGGGGCGACAAGGAGTTCGCGGCGCGGGACTTGTTGCTGCGCCTGGAAGAGGCTGGGCTCATCGAGTTGCCGCCGCGCCAGCGCGTCAAGAGCAACGTTTCGCAGAAGACCTACACGCAGATTCCGCTCTACACGCACCCGCCGCTGAGTGGGGCGGTGGGGGATTATCCTGCGCCCATTATCGAAGCGGTGCAGGCAGCGCACAGCGAACTGTGGGACTACCTGTTGCACCACTACCACTACCACTACTTGGGCCGCCCCAAGCTCGTGGGCGAACACCTCAAACAGGTGGTGTTCATCGATGGCCAGGTGGTGGCTTGTCTGGCGTGGGCCAGTGCGGCCTGGAAGATCGCCGCGCGTGACCGTCATATCGGTTGGACGCAGGCGGAGAAGCGCACGCGTTTGCACCTCATCGCCAATAACGTCCGCTTTCTGATTTTGCCCTGGGTGCGGGTTGCGCATCTGGCTTCCAAGGTGCTGGCCTTGAGCGTGCGGGGACTGCCAGGGTGCTGGCAGCAGCGCTATGGCCATCGCGTGGTCTTAGCCGAGACCTTTGTGGACCTGTCGCGCTTTGCGGGCACCTGCTACCGGGCCGCCAATTGGCTCTGCGTGGGCCAGACCCAGGGGCATGCCAAACGCGGCAATGCGTATCATCGCCACGGCGTGGTCAAAGGCATCTTTCTGTATCCCCTCGATCGGCACTGGCGACAAGCGCTCACCGACGAGGCCCCCGCGCGGTGAACCGCGAGCAGGCCCTGGCCATCCTGGATCTACCCCGAAGC
>JAYTGZ010000033.1:0-4171 GCA_043733025.1 Pseudomonadota bacterium
GCAAACCACCGGACATTTGAACCCGTGGTGTTCGCAGACGGTTTCCACGCGCTCCAAAATTTCGGCATTGGCGATGTGCCGAAAATTCCAGGTCAGCAGAAAGTGCATGTTGTTGGCGGCGGCGATGCCCAGATGGGCGGCATCGCGAATGGCCTTCGCGGGCAGGAGACCAGGGCCAACCAGCGCGTTCGTCAACGACTTGGCCTCCACCGTGGCTTCAAGAACAGGAAACGATCCGATGAGCGCCAGCCGCTTTGCCGCAGGCACCGCGTCGCCAGCGCCGGCTTCCAGCCGAACCACGTCTGAAATGAAAATTTCAAAATCGGCCAACCGCTTCTTCCACCAAGCCTCCGTGGATAGCTGCCGGGCGCGGATGGTCGCCTCGCGGCTTGGACGCGCCGCCAAATAGCTGGCAATGGTAGTTTCTAAATAGAGCTTCGGTTTCATCCGTGGCTAAAGCTAAAAATCAGCCGACGCTGCCCTCCAAGCTCACGCCCAGCAGCTTTTGCGCTTCGACGGCGAACTCCATCGGCAGCTCGCGGAACACTTCCTTGCAGAAGCCGTTCACGATCATGTTCACCGCGTCCTGCGTCGAGATGCCGCGCGCGTTGCAGTAAAAAATCTGGTCCTCGCCAATCTTCGACGTGCTGGCCTCGTGCTCGACCTGGCCGGTGCTGTTCTTCACCTCGATGTAGGGGAAGGTGTGCGCGCCGCATTTGTCGCCGATGAGCAGCGAGTCGCACTGCGAAAAGTTCCGTGCGCCCGTCGCGCTTTTCTTGATTTCCACCAGGCCGCGATAGGCGTTCTGGCCGCGACCGGCGGAGATGCCCTTGGAGATGATGGTGCTTTTCGTGTTCTTGCCGATGTGAATCATCTTCGTGCCGGTATCGGCCTGCTGCTTGTTGTTCGTGAGCGCCACGGAGTAGAACTCACCGACCGAATTATCGCCGAGCAAAATGCAGCTCGGATATTTCCAGGTGATGGATGATCCGGTCTCGACCTGGGTCCAGGAGATCTTCGAGTTGCGCCCTTTGCAGATGCCACGCTTCGTCACGAAGTTGTAGATGCCGCCCTTGCCTTCCTTGTCGCCGGGATACCAGTTTTGCACCGTCGAATATTTGATCTGCGCATCGTCCAGCGCCACCAGTTCCACCACGGCCGCGTGCAATTGATTCTCGTCGCGCATCGGCGCCGTGCAGCCCTCGAGATAGCTCACATAGGCGCCTTTGTCAGCGACGATCAAGGTGCGCTCGAACTGGCCGGTGTTCTTGGCGTTGATGCGGAAATAAGTGGAAAGCTCCATCGGACAGCGCACGCCGGGCGGGATGTAGCAAAACGAGCCGTCGCTGAACACGGCGGAATTCAGCGCCGCGTAGAAATTATCCTGATACGGCACGACGGTGCCGAGGTATTGCTTCACCAACTCGGGATGGGTTTTGACCGCGTCGGAAAACGAACCGAAGATGATGCCCTTCTCGGCGAGCTTATCTTTGAACGTGGTCGCAACCGACACGCTGTCGAACACCGCATCGACGGCAACGCCCGCGAGAATCGCGCGCTCCTGCAACGGAATGCCGAGTTTCTCGTAGGTCTTGAGTAATTCCGGATCGACCTCGTCTAGACTCTTTGGGCCGTCCTTTAGCGACTTCGGCGCGGAGTAATAGACGATTTCCTGAAAATCGATGGCCGGGTAATGCACGTGGGGCCAAGTCGGCGGCGTGAGCGTGAGCCAGTGGCGATAGGCCTTCAAGCGCCATTCGAGCAGAAATTCCGGCTCTTCTTTCTTGGCCGAAATCAGACGGACCACGTTCTCGCTTAGACCCTTGGGGATCGCGTCCGCGTCGATAACGGTTTCGAAACCGTGCTTGTATTCCTGAGCGATCAGGACATCGAGTTCTTGCATCCCAGTCATACGCTTTACTCCGTTAACGCCGCGGCGCGGCGGGTGTTAGTGCTTTTCAGGCGGCTCGTGTCCACCGGGAAAATCGGTGCGACCATCTCCGCCAAACTCACATGCTGCAACGCGCCGACCACGACGCGATTGATGCGTTGCCAATTGCCGCGCACCGTGCAGCCGCTTTCCTGTTCGCAGGCGCCCGGCATGCTGGCGCACTGCGTCAAACCGATCGGCCCTTCCAGCGCGGCGATCACGTCGGCCATGGAGATCTCACTCGCCGGACGCGCCAGAAAATATCCACCGCGAGTGCCGCGGGTCGACGTCACCAAGCGCGCGCGCGCCAGTAGCTTCAACAACTTGCTAGTCGTCGGCAAGGCCACGGACACTTCGTCCGCAATCTCGTTGGCAGTGTGAATGCCGTGCGGGTTGCGAGCGAGATAAGTCATCACCACCGTGCCGTAATCTGTCAACTTGCTCATGCGCAGCATGCAGTTCTCCGTTAATTAGGACTATTTTAGTACGATTTAGTTTCCATTGGAAGAGGGTGATAGGGCATGCCTCAAGAGGCGCGTGGAAATCGCCTCCCAGGCCTGGCGCGGGCGGAAGGCACGCTGGCTGAGGTGGGTGGGACCCCCTTGAACAAGCCGGATTCGTCGCCAGTTAGCTTGATTGTTCTGTCATGCCTGAGTGATCACATCTCGTTCGGTTACAATAACTCTCCAAAGTAAGGTAACTCATCATGCTCCCTCACCTCACGACCGCGCTCATCGGCCCGCCGGCCACGAATTTATTCCCGGCGGCATTTAACAATCTGAAACCGGGGTTCGAAACCGACGCGACGGCATGAAACTCGCCGTCATACTCGATCCGCTCGAGGAGATCAAGACCTACAAAGACACCACCTACGCCATCATGCGCGAGGCGGCGAAGCGCGGCCATGGCGTTTATGCGTTGATGCAAGGCGATGTGTTTCTTCGCGATGGGACGGTGAGCGGGCACGCGCGGGCGCTTACGCTCAAGGACGATGCCCACGATTGGTATCAAGCCGGCGAGTCGCAAGCGGCGCCGCTCAAGGATTTCGACGTGGTGTTGATGCGCAAGGACCCGCCGTTCGACATGGAATATGTGTACAGCACCTACTTGCTGGAATTGGCAGAGCGGCAGGGCGCTCGGGTCGTCAACAGTCCGCGCGCCGTTCGCGATTACAACGAAAAACTCGCTATCGCCAAGTTTCCCGAATTTATCACTCCGACCTTGGTCGCGCGCAATGCCGACGAGGTACGGCAATTCATTCGAGAGCACGGGGATTGCATTTTGAAGCCCCTCGACGGTATGGGCGGCACGGGCATATTCCGCGTTTCTCCGGCGGAACCGAATCTTAACGCCATCATTGAGGCCTTGATGCAGGAAGGCGCCCACACGATCATGGCGCAGCGCCTCATTCCGGAGATTGCGAAGGGCGACAAGCGCGTGTTGGTCATCGACGGTAGGCCCGTGCCCTATTCGTTAGCTCGCATTCCGAAAGCCGGCGAGACACGTGGCAACTTGGCGCGCGGCGGTACCGGCGTGGCGCAGCCGCTGTCGAAGCGCGACCGCGAAATTGCCGAGGCCCTTGGGCCAAAACTCAAAGCGGACGGTTTGTTGCTGGTGGGGCTCGACATCATCGGCGATTATTTGACCGAACTGAATGTCACGAGTCCCACCTGCATGCGCGAGATCGAGGAGCAGACGGGATTCAATTCCGCGGCGTTGATGATCGATGCGTTGGAGCGATTAGTCCAGTAAGTTGGAGTTCACGAAAAACGATTCGACTACCCAATTGTGGCCCGAGGCCAGCCCCTCATTGCCGTGAAAACGGGAATCCATGTGGCGCTCGCGAGTTCAAAATGGTTCCCCGCTTTCGCGGGGATGACACATTACTCCGCAGTTTATGGAATCAACTATTACTCCACCAAGTGGCATCGCCAGAACCCGCACCCGTATTGCCTCTCCGGCCTGCCTGCTGGTAGCCCTGGTATTCACGCTGCTCACAGCATGCACCAAGGAGCCGCTCTATCGCCAACAAAGTTACGTCTTCGGCACGCTGGTTGAAGTCACCCTCTGGGGCGAGAACGACGCTCGTGCGCAGGAACTCATCGGCAAAGTGCTACGCGAGTTCGATCGTTTGCATAAGGAACTACATGCGTGGCAACCGAGCGAACTAACTAAAGTCAATGAAGCCATCACCGCGGGCAAGGCGATCACGACCACGCCGGAGCTTGCGGCGATATTGCA
>JAYTGZ010000034.1:0-11096 GCA_043733025.1 Pseudomonadota bacterium
ATGCGGTCAAGGATGACTTAACTGCGACGGTTGGTCTTGGCGTGCTGCGCACCAACCCCAGCATGGTGAAACAGACCTTGACAGCCGGTGTAAACGCAGACGGAAAAAACATTCGCACCAATAGCAATAACGCGGTCGATTGGAGCGCCAAAGTAGGTTGGTATTTGGATTTCCCGGTCGGCGGTGAACGAGCCTTCACCGATCCCATTTTGGCCCTAGGTACGGTCTCTTTCACGACCAACATTCCCGCACTCGGCGACCCCTGTTCCGGTGGCGGTATAAGCTGGCTGTATCAGTTGGACTGGAAAACCGGTGGTGCTGTTTTGACGGCGGATAAATCGAGTACCGGCCAACTGGTTGCGGCGGAGTTCCTGGCCAACGAATTCGCTACTCGACCGGTGCTGGTACAATTACCAAGCGGTAAAGTGGTGCAACTTGTACAACTCAACAAGGGCGGTGATAAAAGCATCGTCGTAGATGGCTTGTGGTTCACAAGCCCTGCGCGCGGCCGACGTTCCGGCTGGCGTGAAATTATCGAATAGTTGAATTTTTCCAATAACAAAAAGAGAGCGGCCCACGGGCCGCTCTCTTTTTATCCCTTCCCCGCAGCCAGTTCCTTGGGAATCGGAAACACGATCGTCTCCAGGCTTCCGGAAAGTTCGCGAACATGGTTTGCGCCGAGTTGTTTTAGTCTGGCGATGACTTCTTCCACTAACACTTCCGGCGCGGACGCGCCGGCTGTTACGCCAATCCGTTGTTTGCCAGCGAGCCATTCACCGCGCAATTCGCCAGCATTGTCGACCATATAGGATTCGATACCTAGATTATGAGCGACTTCCCGCAGGCGATTCGAGTTAGAGCTGGTGGGCGAGCCGACGACGATCACCAGGTCACACTGCGGCGCCATGAATTTCACGGCGTCTTGGCGATTCTGGGTGGCGTAACAAATGTCACCGCGCTTGGGGCCGCGTATGGTGGGAAAACGCGCTTGCAGCGCCGCGACGACTTTGCTGGCATCGTCGACGGACAGCGTGGTCTGGGTCACATAGGCGAGATTGTTTTCAGCTTGCACCTTGAGCTTCGCCACATCGTTTTCGGTTTCCACCAAATACATCCCCGCGCCGGACTGGCCCATGGTGCCTTCCACTTCTGGATGGCCTGCGTGGCCGATCATGATGATTTCCAAGCCGCGTGCACGCATGCTTGCGACTTCCGCGTGGACTTTGGTGACCAGCGGGCACGTGGCGTCGAACACGTTGAAACCGCGCGCCTGCGCCTCCGCGCGCACCGCTTGCGACACCCCGTGGGCGCTGAATACCAAGGTGCTGCCGGCCGGCACATCGTTGAGGTCTTCGATGAATATCGCACCTTTAGCTTTGAGATCGTCGACCACAAATTTATTGTGGACGACCTCATGACGCACATAGATAGGCGGACCATAGCGTTCCAGTGCGCGCTCGACGATCTCGATGGCGCGATCGACGCCGGCACAAAAACCTCTGGGGTTCGCGAGCATCACTTCCATACGCTAACCTTTTCCATCGACCATGCCTGAGAGGCAATGGCCCTGGGCCACCCTGTATCAGAGCGGTTCTCGAGGCATGCTTTGCCACGAAGCAGTATCCACCTGCCTTCTGGCGCGGTCATGATTTTCCCGTTGAATTCGCCAGCGTGGGCTTGCGAAAACTATCCCAGAACAGCAAGGCCGCACCGATGGTGATCGCCGAATCCGCAACATTGAAAGCGGGAAAATAATATCCTGCTGCATGCACTTGAATGAAATCCACCACGTGCCCCAGTCGAACACGATCGATTACGTTTCCTATCGCTCCGCCGAGTATCAAAGCCAACGCCATATTCATCAGCCGATGGTTCTGTGGCTTGCCCAACCAATAAATAATGACGACGGATGCAATCACCGCAATGGCGATGAAGAACACCCGCTGCCAGCCGCCGGCGCCGGCGAGAAAACTAAACGCGGCGCCGGTGTTGTAGGCCAGCACCAAGTTGAAGAAGGATGTGACCGTCACGCTGTCGTCCAACCGAAACGCGGAGGTCACCCAGCTTTTTGTGAGCTGATCCAATACGATTACGATCGCGCTTAAACCCAGCCAGCGGAGCCCATTAGGCATAGCGTCGCGGCTCCCCAGCGCCGTGCAAATTCCGCACACAGCGCCCGCAAATTGTTGGGTGCTCGCCGTTTGCACCTACATCGGCGCGGTAATGCCAGCAGCGTTCACACTTTGGGTGCGTACTGGCGTGCGCATGCAATGAAATCCCTTCGATTCCGCTCGCCTGTGCGTCGGCATTTCGGCCACTACGCACGCGCGCCTGCGACGTAATGAAAATAAAGCGAACGTCATCCTCGAAAGACGTGAGGAATTTGGCCTGCTCGCCATCGGCATATAGATCCAATTCCGCAGCCAACGACGAGCCGATCTTGCCCGCCACACGAAGCTCTTCGAGCTGTTTCGTCACCGCCGCGCGCAGTTGACGTATCCTCGTCCAACGCCGCAGAAGTCTTTCACTCTCATTGATCGCCGGCAATTCATACCACGTGTGCAGAAACACGCTATCGTCCGATTTCCCCGTTAACACGCCCCATACTTCCTCCGCGGTGAAGCTCAAAATCGGCGCCATCAAGCGCACCAGCGTGTTTGCCATGTGATACAGCGCATTCTGCGCCGAGCGCCGCGCCGCGGATTTCTCCCCGGCAGTATAGAGCCGATCTTTCAACACATCCAAATAAAATCCACCCAAATCCTCCGAGCAAAAGCCTTGGATTTTCTGCACGGCCGCATGAAACTGATAGCGCGCGTAATCGTCGCTGACATCGGCTTGCAGCTTGGCGGTCAGCGCCAGCGCGTAACGATCGATTTCCACCCACGCGCCCGGCGCGAGCTTGTCGCGATCGATGTCGAAGTCGGCGATGTTGGCCAGCAAAAAACGTAGCGTGTTGCGAATGCGGCGATAGCCTTCAACCACTCGCTTCAAGATTTCATCGGAGATCGAGAGCTCGCCCGAGTAGTCCGTGGCCGCGACCCACAGCCGCAGGATTTCGGCGCCGAGGGAGTCGGAGATTTTTTGCGGCGCGATCACATTGCCGACCGATTTACTCATCTTGCGCCCCTGGCCATCGACCGCGAAACCATGAGTCAATATTGCCTTATACGGCGCGATGTCGTTTAGCATGCAACTCACCAGCAACGAAGAGTGGAACCAGCCGCGATGCTGGTCCGACCCTTCGAGATAAAGATCGGCGGGAAAGCGCGAACTGGCGGCGTGGCTGCCGGCGCCGGTTTTTTCAGCACTGGGCCCGCCCATTACCGTCTGATGGGTCGAACCGGAATCGAACCACACGTCCAGCGTGTCTTTATTCTTTTCGTACTGCCCGGCGTCGGCGCCCAGAAGATCCGCCGCGCTAATCCGCTGCCATGTTTCGATGCCACCTTCCTCCACACGTTTTGCGACCTGCTCCAACAATTCAGGTGTGAGCGGATGCAACTCACCGGTTTCCTTATGCTGAAAGAACGGCATGGGCGTACCCCATTGGCGCTGGCGCGAAAGGGTCCAGTCCGGCCGGTTGGCGATCATGTTGTGCAGCCGCGGCTTGCCCCACTCGGGGAAAAAATGCGTCGCCTCAATCGCACGCAACGCGGATGCGCGCAACGCCAACGCGCCGCCATTAGGCGCCTTGTCCATGCTCGCGAACCACTGGGTCGTCGCGCGATAAATAATCGGCGTTTTGTGGCGCCAGCAATGCATGTAGGTGTGGACATAATCGACGCTTGCGAACAACGCGCCGACTTCGCGCAGCTTGTCGACGATCAGCGGATTCGCCTTCCAAATCGAGAGACCGCCGAAAAACTCCAGGCTGTCGGCGAACTTCCCGCTGCCCAGAACAGGCGCAAGAATCGCATCGTCCTTCATGCCGTAACGGCGGCAAGATTCGAAGTCCTCGATACCATAAGCCGGCGCGCTGTGGACGATGCCCGTGCCGGTATCCAATGTCACGTAGTCGCCGAGATATACCGGCGAGTAGCGATCGTAGAAAGGGTGTTGGAAACGGATGTTTTCGAGGTTTTTCCCGATCGAAATTTTCTCAATGCCACCACTCAAACCAAAAGCCGTCAGACAGTCATGAACGCGTTCCTGCGCGAGTACTAGCATGATTTCTTGGCCGTCGATGCGCTTAGCTTTGACCAAAGCGTAGGCGAAATCAGGATGGACATTCAACGCTTGGTTGGATGGAATCGTCCACGGCGTCGTGGTCCAAATCACCGCGAATACCGGCACGTCCGGTGGTAATTTTGCGCCGAAGGCTTTAGCCAATTTCTCGCGATCCTCATCGGCGAGCTTGAAGCCCGCATCGATGGCGAGGTCTTTCTTGTCCGCGTACTCCACCTCCGCTTCCGCCAAGGCCGAACCGCAATCGAAACACCAGTTGACGGGCTTCAGCCCGCGATAGACGTAGCCTTTCTCCATGAGCTTCGCGAGCACGCGTATCTCGTCGGCTTCGTTCTTGAACGCCATGGTGGTGTAAGGGTTGTCCCAATCGCCCAGCACGCCCAAGCGGATAAAATCCTTCTTTTGCCGCTCGATCTGTTCCGCGGCGTAAGTGCGCGCAAGGCGTTGAGTTTCTTCCACGGCAATATTTTTACCGTGCTTTTTTTCGATCTGGATCTCGATCGGCATTCCGTGGCAATCCCAGCCCGGCACATAGGGCACGTCGAAGCCGGCCAACGATTTGCTCTTGACGACGATGTCTTTCAATATCTTGTTGACCGCGTGGCCGATGTGAATATCGCCGTTCGCGTAGGGCGGACCGTCGTGCAGAATGAATTTCGGCCGCCCTTTGCTCACTTCGCGGATGCGTTGATAGAGCTTGTTTTTCTGCCAACTTTCGACCCAGCCGGGCTCGCGTTTGGCGAGATCGCCCTTCATCGGGAACGGCGTATCGGGCAGGTTCAATGTTTTCTTGTAGTCAGTCATACGTCGCTTTTTAGATATTGCCTTACGTGTTCCACATCGCGCTGGATCTGCCGGCGCAGTGTTTCGAGGTCGGGATATTTTTCCTCGTCGCGGAGTTTGTGTAAGAACTCGACTTGGACACGGCGGCCATAAATATCCGCGTTGAAATCGAGTACATGAACTTCTAGCACCGGCACGGCATCGGCCATCACGGTGGGCCGCACGCCGAGGCTCGCCACGGCGGGCAAAGGAGTCGATTCGACACCGTGCAATTTTACCGCATAGATTCCCGTGAGCGGCGCGCGCTTTCTTTTCAATTGAATATTCGCCGTTGGGAAACCGAGCCGGCGGCCTAACTTTTCACCGTGCGAGACGCGGCCCTCGATGGTGTAGGCGCGGCCGAGCAGGCGTTCAGCCTGGGCGAAATCGCCGTGCGCCAACGCCGCGCGCACCGCGGTGCTGGAAACGCGCTCCCCCGCCATGCTCACACACTGCATCGATTCGAGTTGAAATCCGAAGCGCTCGGCGGCCCGCGCCAACTGGGCATAGTCGCCGCCTCGCCCCGCACCGTAGCGAAAGTCGTCGCCGACCAGGAGCCAGCGAACGTTTAGATTTTTCACTAGAAGCTGAGCAACGAAATCGTCGGCGGACATCGCCGCGAATTCGCGGTTGAAGCGCACGACGTGGGTACGGTCTACACCGTAACGCGCGAGACATTCGAGTTTTTCGCGCAAGGTCGTGAGGCGGGCGGGCGCAGCGCCGGGAGAAAAAAACTCGCGCGGATGGGGTTCGAACGTTAACACGGCCGCAGTCAATGCCAGCCTCCTTGACCGCTCGCGCACGCGCGCGAGCAGGGCTTGATGGCCGACATGAACGCCGTCGAAATTGCCGATGGTGAGTGCAACGGGGTCGCCGAGCGCGTGCCGCGTGCCGCGAAAGACCTGCATGAAAGCCAGATAAAGCTCGTATGCTAGCTTATTTCAAAGCGCTCTGCACGGCGGGCGCCGGAGCCATCGGCACACCACTTTCGAGGTTCGATTATTTTTTACGCATCACCCTGCGAGGCAATGGCCCGAGGTGGCCCTAGGCCAGCCCCCCACCCAGTACCAACGCGGCTCGCAAGCCACGGCTTGCCAGGAACCAATATCCGCGCGGCTCCTGGCAAGGCACGAAGACCGCGAACGCTCAACGGCGTTGTGGCCGGTTCGATTCGATCAAGGCTGGCGCGCCGCCGTGGAACCATCTAGCCGACGCCGCGCCGCGAAAAATGTCGCGGGCGAAACCCGAGTAGCATCAGGGTCGCGAAGTACACCGCAATGCCGAGCGCTACCAACAGAGAAAGCCGCGCTACCTTCACCGTGGCGGTGGCCTTAAGCCAAGTTTGCGGATCGCCGGCCATCCACCACAACACCAGCCCCATCGCCGCGAGCGCGCACGCCAGCTTGGCGAAGAACGCGAACCAGCCGGCCTGCGGACGGTACATGTCGTACTGGCGCAATTTATAGAACAAGAACACGGCGTTAAAGCAGGCGCCCAATCCCGTCGCCAACGCCAGGCCAACGTGTTGCAGCGGCAGCAGAAAAATCAGATTCATCGCCTGAGTCACACCCAGCGTCATGAGGCCGATCTTGACCGGGGTCTTGATGTTTTGCTGAGCATAAAAACCCGGCGCGAGAATTTTGACCATGATCAACCCCGTCAGCCCGAGACTATAGGCCAAGACCGCGTTACGCGTCATCCAAACATCGTGATCGCTAAACTGGCCGTAGTGAAATAAGGCCGTCACCAGCGGCACGGCGAGCAAGGCCAGGGCGAGCGCCGCGGGCAAGGCGAAAAGAAACGTTAGGCGCAGCCCCCAATCAAGCAGTTTCGAATACTCGTCAAAGTTCTTCGTCTGAAAGTGCTTGGCGAGGCTGGGAAGCAAGATGGTGCCGAGTCCCACGCCGAGGAGCCCGGTCGGAAACTCCATCAGGCGATCGGCGTAGAACAGCCAGGAGACGCTGCCGGTGGCCAAAAAGGAGGCAAAGATCGTGCTGATAAGCAGACTGATCTGGCCGATGGACACGCCAAACACCGCCGGACCCATCAGCTTCAATATTCGCCACACGCCCGCGTCACGCAAGCTCAAACGCCAGCGCGGCACGAGCTTGAGTCTGGCAAGATGCGGCAACTGAAAAGCCAATTGCAGTACGCCGCCAAACAACGCTCCCCAAGCCAGCGCCGTGACAGGAGCGTTGAGATGGGGCGCGACGACTAACGCGAAAAAGATGAACGACAGATTCAGGAGCACCGGCGTGAACGCGGGCACTGAAAACTTGCTGTAGGTATTGAGTA
The DNA here is from genome assembly GCA_043733025.1 of Pseudomonadota bacterium. Classification (GTDB taxonomy): domain Bacteria; phylum Pseudomonadota; class Gammaproteobacteria; order Burkholderiales; family JALYOK01; genus JALYOK01. The sequence continues at coordinate 7,306 of JAYTGZ010000034.1, forward strand.
TGCCGCCGGCAAACGCTACCAGGGAGATAAACAAGATGTAGGGAAACGTGATCCGCAACAGATCGACCGTCAACTGAAACTTATCGGGATCCGCGGAGAACCCCGGCGCGCTCACGTAGATGATCAACGGCGCCGCAATAATTCCGATCAACGTGACGATGAATAGCGCGAGGGCTAACACGCTGGCGACATGGTCGACTAAATCCTTGGTGGCATCGAAGCCGTTTTGATTTTTGTACTCCGACAGCACCGGCACGAAGGCTTGAGAAAACGCGCCCTCCGCAAACAAGCGCCGCAGTAAATTGGGAATTCGAAACGCGACAAAGAACGCATCCGTTTCCATGCCGGCGCCGAACGCGCGGGCGATCACCGTGTCGCGCACGAAGCCCAACACGCGCGAGAGCAACGTCATGCTGCTCACCTGAGCGAGCGTTTTAAGTAAATTCATATAATACGATGGCTCTGAGAACGGCTATGGTAGCGGCTTTCCGGGTACCCTGCCAGAGCGGGAACGACACGGCGTTCAATTCTTCGCGCGCTTTACGCGCTGGGAAGCGCTTGAGTCGAACGAACCCAAGCGTTTGGCGGCAGATCAAATCAACATCGAAGGTCAAAATACCTCGCCAGCAACTAATAGGGATGCCGCTCTCCGGCATGCCACGCCGGAGAGCGGCATCCCGCTTGCCGCGTGCGCCATATTAGTTGCGCAGTTGACATCCCTTGCTTACTGGGCATGATAGGCTGCAATGCTTCTATGTTAGAGGTAAGAATCATGAAATCTGGACGTATTTCGCCGTGTTTATGCCTTGCGCGCGCATTTCTTATCGTTTTCACTAGCTCAGCTTTTCTCATGTCCACCGGCTGCGCCTCGGCGCCTGGAAAAGATCACCATTGAGGAACTCGAGGGGAAAATCGACCGTCGCGGATGTGAAAAGCGGGACGGGTTTGCTGACGCCTGTTAACGACGCGCTCAAATCCGTCGAGGAAATTCGACTCTTCACGGAGCGGGCGTTCTATTACAGCAAGCGCCTGCCTTTTCTGATGAATTGGCAGGCGGAAGCGGCGGTCAACAACATTCTCGGCAACAGCCAGATCGAAGGCATGACCCAGTCGGTTGCGACGGTGACCAAGAGCGTTGATCGCATTACGGCGTTTACGGAACGAATCCCCGAGGAGATTGAAAAAACCCAAACGCGCGTGGTGAACGATGTACAACGATTGCACCCGCTGCTGCTCGCCGGACTGGGTCAATATCGCAATGCCGTGAGCGATACGGATGTGTTGGTCGGATCCGTGAATGAAGCCACGGTCACCGCCGATACGTTATTGAAAACCTTGCGGGACACGAGCCTGACGCTGAATACAACGATGGAATCCGTCGACAAGATTTTTCTGGCGCCGGGCCGCAATGAGCCTAAGCCGCAAAACCAAAAACCATTCGAGATCGATAGCTACACCGCCTCGGCGCTGGCGCTTACCAATGCCTTGAAAGAAGCTAATCAACTGCTGGCCAATACCGGCGAACTGTTGGGCTCGCCCCGCCTGGAAAAACCGCTCAAGCAAGTAAACGCGATCGCGACTGAACGGGTGGAGCACGCGCGTATTACCGGGACGCGCATCATCGACGTTGCCTTCTGGCGCAGCGCGGCGCTGATCATGCTGTTCTTCGTGATGCTTACGTTATATAAGGTGTTCACATCGCGGCTGTTGCCAAAAATGGGGCGCTCCACTAGTGCGTAGCGCGTGGCTGTTGATGGCTGTGGCGTTTGCGCTACCTTTAGCGCCGAGCGCGCGTGTGACGACCCAGACACCGCCGGGCTGGCCGAAGGCAAAGGAGACGATCGAAAGCACCGCCGCGCCGATCACCGTCGATGCGCGACTCGCCGACTTTCGGCGCGTCGACAAGCTGGACGGCAAGATTCGCAGCATCGGTTCTTCGACTCTTAGCAATCTTATGAACAGATGGGCGGAGGCATTTAAACTGCTTTATCCCAATGTCGAGGTCGACATCACCGGTGGCGGGTCGGGTATGGCGCTCGCGGCCTTGCTGGAAAACCGTGCGGATTTGGCGCCGATGAGCCGGCCAATGAACGCCAAGGAAATGAATGATTTCCAAGCGAAGTTCGGTTATCCGCCAACGCGTATCACCGTTGCGCTTGATGCCATCGCGATATACGTGAACAAGACTAATCCGCTGGAAGCGCTCACTTTGACGCAGCTCGACAGCGTCTTTTCCGCGTCCCATAAGCGCGGCGGCGAAAGCATCAAGACCTGGGGACAGCTCGGATTGAGCGGCGAATGGGCAAATCTCGAGATCCAGCCGAAAGGTCCGGCAATAACCCACGGCATGTATTCTGTCTTCAAAGAGATGGTGATGGAGAACGGTGATTTTCGTTTCGATCTCAAGTCCGAACCCGTATCCACGTCCATCGTGCAAAATGTCGGCGCGGAAAAATCCGCCATCGGCTTCGCGAGCTACTTCTTTTCCAGCCGCCGTACGCGCCCCCTGGCGCTGTCGACAACCAACAGCGGTCCCTACTTCTTACCGACACAACAGAACTGCTTGGCGGGAAAATATCCGTTAGCGCGTTTTCTCTATGTGTATGTAAACAAAAAACCGGGCGCCACCCTGAATGCGGCAACGGGACAGTTTCTCGGATTCATTTGCTCCAAGCAAGGTCAAGAAACCTCTGCCAAAGAAGGGAACTACCCGTTGAACGCAGACGTGAGCGTCAAGGAATGTTTTGGGAATCTGTGATCATCGCGGGATGGATTGTCCGCGTATTAACGATGCCCCGCTGAATGGCCCCCGACCAAGAACCCGGCACTAGGAATACGTCGAAAAACATCGCCACCGCGCCCGAAACATCGCTGGATCAGCGGGCCAGGCCGATCTGGAAGAATTATAAAGTGATGCTACCGATTTGGCTCGGCCTGCTGGGCCTAGCCTGGTTGGGCGTGGCCTTGGGCGTCGATAAGCGCGTAATCGCCGGGGTTATTTTCTTGCTAGGCTTACTGGCGAACGCGTTTGCCTGGCTGTTGGGCATCATTGCCCTGGTTCCGATTATCGGTCCGGTGATTGTCAAGGCGCTATCGCTGTCGATCATATGGATCTTGAACGCGCTGGGCTACCTGGTTTCGTTTGTTGCGATCAGGCGCGGTTACTCAAGAGACGTCATGACCTATAGAGGCCTGACGGTGGCATTGATTATTGGGATCATTATCGGATATGTCGTGGGAAAGTATATATAGTGTTCGTTGCTGCTATCCTGTGGCACGCGCGATCTATCGGCCATCCGGGACTAGCGGGTTGCCTTCTGCGCTAGAATCCTGAATAATCGGCGTAAAGGTCTTATATAAGACTGGCTGTTTTATACAATTCAATTAAATGGCATCCAAGTTGGGAGGGGAAATCCGTGGCTAAAGAAATTGCAGCATCCGGCATAAGAGCACCCGGTCAGGGCATGACCCGTGAAGAAAGGAAAGTTGTTTTTGCATCGTCGTTAGGCACGGTGTTCGAGTGGTATGACTTTTATCTTTACGGGAGTCTTGCCGCGATTATCAGTAAACAGTTCTTCTCTGGCGTGAACGAGACCACCGCGTTCATTTTTGCGCTGATGGCGTTTGCAGCGGGCTTCGCCGTTCGACCATTTGGCGCCATCTTCTTCGGGCGGCTGGGGGATTTGATCGGGCGTAAATATACCTTCCTCGTGACCATCATGATTATGGGTGTATCGACCTTCGGCGTGGGTCTATTGCCAAGCTATGCCTCGATCGGACTCGCCGCGCCG
>JAYTGZ010000035.1:0-3182 GCA_043733025.1 Pseudomonadota bacterium
TCAATGTCGCGCTTCACGTCTAGGCGCGCCTTCGCTTCATTCAAAAATTCGACTGTTGTTTTCATGGAACATTCACCGTGGCTGATTGACGCTATCAGTGTAGCAGCGTAGTGTTCGGTGGTGAGGGGGCGTTTGAACCAAAAGGGGCCTATAACGACTTATTTCATTGATATATTGGAAGATCCGATTGCACCATGGCAAACTTGGGTTAGGGCCATTCGATGATCGCAACCTGCTCGAGTTGAGTTCGCCAGACTCTTGCCGCACACCGCAGGCCGCGGAAAACGCACCTGCCTTTGACGTCGTCACGAGCCCCTACTCGAAGCAAAGGCGCGCGCTCGAACTGCTCGAGCAAATTCAGTTGTAGACAGAAAACGGAACGCCGGTTTCAAGTCAAGCGCTTGAACCACAAAGAAAACTCGCTCTTCGCTTACAGGAACTTCAGTTTAACGGCCGAACCAGTAACGTCGCGCCGTGTCGCGATAAGCCTCCGCCCGCACTCCCTGTTCATCGAACCGGAACGTCACCGCCCCGTCGCGATCACTACGGTAAATCGCCGCACCGGCTGCTTCGTAGCGTTGCAAGATTTCCTCTTTCGGATGACCGAAACGATTGCGATATCCAGCGGATACGACGACGAACTTAGGTTGAACCGCGGCAAGGAACTCAGCGCTCGAGGACGTCTTACTGCCGTGATGGGGCGATATCATCACCGTCGATGGCAAGCTCGCGGCGTGGCTTTGAACGAGTTCTTGTTCGCTCGTCTCCTCGATGTCCGCCGGCAACAACATGCTGCCGAAACGCGAGCTGATTCTCACCACACAACCGCGATCGTTGTCGCGGCTCGCCGCCACCTTGATCAGCGGTCCGGGGTGGAGGACATCGAATCTTACGCCGTCCCATTGCCAGCTTTGCCCGCCGCTGCATGGGATAAATTGTCTAGCCGCACTTGAAAGGGGATGCGCTGGCGGCAGGCTCGCCGCCAGCCAATCGGCCGGGACGGCACGTAACACGGACAGCGCGCCGCCGCTGTGATCGGCGTCGTCGTGGCTCACGATCATGCCGTCCAAATGTCGCACACCCGTTGCGCGCAGGTAAGGCACGACCACACGATTGCCGCTGTCCGCTTCGCTGGTGAAGCGCGGGCCCGTGTCATAAAGCAAGGTGTGGCGGGCCGTTTGCACCACGATTGCGAGACCCTGGCCAACATCTAACGTGGTGACCCAGAATGCGTCCTCTCCGGGCCTGGGCGCGGCGACGACGAATAACGGCAACATTCCCACCCAGCCCAACCAGCGTGCCGGAAAACCCCGCGGCAGTAACAGCCACAACACACCGGCGATGCCCGCAGCCATCGCCCATCCAGCGGGCGCGGCGCCGGACCATTGCCCGAAAGGCACGTCCCGTGCGGCTTCCAGGCCATGCATGCCTAGGGCCAAGGCGTGATGCGCCAGTTGGAGCATCGGTTCTAGGCCGGGCACGGCGCCGAGCAGGGTGAGCGGCACGACCACCAGGCTGATGAGCGGAATCGCGATCGCGTTCGCCAGCGGAGAAATCAGTGATACTTGTTGGAACAGTCCCAACAGTATCGGCACAAGGCCGATGGTGACGGCCCATTGCATGCGCGTCGCATTGATCAAACGCGTCGATAGGTTTGCGGTGATGCCATTGTCAACGGTTCGACTGCGGCCAACCGTCACATAGAGAATCATTCCGACGGCGGCGAACGACAGCCAGAATCCCGCCGAACTCACCGCCCAGGGATCGAACAGCAGCACGACCAGCAACGCTGTACACAAGACTTGGGTCGGACTGGTGAAACGGTTGCGCCACAGCGCGACTGCAAACACCGCTACCATCAGCAGCGTGCGCAGAGTGGGAATGGATAAACCCGCGAGCACGGCATAGCCCAGCGCCGCCGCCAACCCGGCGACGGACGCGGCTTTGTGCGCCGGCCACCATAAGATCAAGCGCCGCGAGCGCCGCCAGAAGAAATACGCTACGGCGAACATCAATCCCGCGATCATCGTTATGTGCAGCCCGGAAATGCTGATTTAGTATCTATAAAAACATAGAACTGGTCGGGCGACTTTCCGAAATTAAGTTTTAATAGATATAAGATGGAACTGTTCGGTGCGCAGTTGGACAGCAAAGCTATCGACGACATCCGGCTGGCGCTCAATCAGAATCCGCCGTTGAGGAATTCACGCTTCTATGCCAAAATCGAAACCATGACAGGACAAAGACGAGAAGCCAAGCCGCGCGGCAGTCCGCGAGTGGAACACGATCAATCTGCGGCGCATAACGCCGGGCAGGGAAAGCTAGGGTTATGATGATGGGAATAATGTGTGCCTGGCCCGTTTGATTCAGTGCGCACTGATCCGGTATGGGGTGGATTGCACCATGTATACTCGTTGGCACAAGCGGCATGATGCAATTTAGGAAAATGATACTAAGCAAATTTTGCACAAATCGTCTCGTCGCGGATATTTGCGGAGGACAGTCAGACTTGCGGTCGGATTGACATCATTAATTCTGAGGAGTAACAAATGTCTAGGGAGCGTCTTTGTTCGTTGTTAAATTCCGTATTCATCTTCTTTTGCTTGACTGGTCATGTATCAGCCACTAGCGCGGCAAACGAAGGTTGGGGATCCCTCGTCAGTAATTTCAGTGAACTAAAGACGAAAACAGAAGACTTCGCTTTAAATTTCATTCGCGAAAAAAGTAAGGACAAACAGGTGTATGCGATCGGAAAGTATCAGTATGCTGAGGCTCAAGCAGCAGTCAATGGCGCTCTAGACGCGGTTAAGGCAGACTTAAGCCGAGGAACTGAAGAAGACGCTTTGCTGGAAAACAATGTCGGTTCAATCACTAGAGCGAATGATAAGGTAAATGCATTTGTGAATTATGTGAAACAAACAGATATGGCTTATAATAAAGGTTATGATACGGTGGGAGCGTATAGTACGGTGGGAGCGTATAGTACGGCGGGCAATATGATCTTGAAGAGTTTGAAAAATATAAGCTAAGGCCTTTCTCTGTCCTTGAACGTCTGAATCAGTAAGCTGAAATGTTGAAGGATTAAAGGGTAGAGTAGAGAACAGGTTTTCACCTGCCCTCCCTCATCAAACCGTGCATGCGATTTTCCCGCACACGGCTTTCCGATGTTCTTCACGTCAAGG
>JAYTGZ010000036.1:0-7783 GCA_043733025.1 Pseudomonadota bacterium
GCCATAATTAACGGGACGAATAAAAATGATGGCTTTTTTCGTCTGGCGAGGCGCGAGGAGGCCGCATAGCGGGCTCTATGCAACGACGAGTAACGAAGCCAGACGGAAAAAGACGCATTTTTATGTTCCGTTAATTATGGCGCACTACACTAAGGCCATAACTCTCACCCTAACCCCCTCCCTGAACAGGGAGAGGGGATACAACGTTACAGTCATCGTTCCGTCATCGGCACCCGCGGCGCGATCGCACACAGCAATTCATATCCAACCGTGCCAGCGCTACGAGCGACTTCATCCACGGGTAATCCCGCACCCCACAATTCCACCGGACTGCCGATGCGCGCCCGCGGAACCTTACCGAGTTCGACGCAAATCATATCCATCGACACACGGCCCACCGTCGTCACGCGCTCGCCTTCCACCAACACGGGCGTACCGGTCGGCGCGTGGCGCGGATAGCCGTCGGCGTAACCGCAGGCGACAACACCGATGCGCATCGAATGCTCGGCGCGAAATCCGCTGCCGTAGCCGACGGTCTCACCGCTGTGTAAATTCTGCACCGCGATAATTTCGCTGGTCAGCGTCATCGCCGGTTTAACGCGGATGTCGGCGGCGCTGCGATCGGCGAACGGGGTTGCGCCGTAGAGCATGATTCCCGGCCGCACCCAATCGGCGTGGGTCTGCGGGTAGCGGATCAGCGCGGCGGAGTTCGCTAAACTCCTCGGGTGAGATAAACTCGCCGTCATCTCGCGGAACAACGTGAGTTGCTCACGCACACCCGCCGGCTCGTCGGCCGTGGCGAAGTGTGTCATCAAGGTCAAGCTCGATAGCCTTGCTTGCCGTAACGCCGACATCGCACTTGGAAAATCGCCGGGCTTGAACCCGAGGCGATTCATGCCGGAATTGATCTTAAGGTGCACGTCGAGTTTTCCCGGCGCGGCTTGCAACAGCAAGCGCAATTGTTCCTGCTGATGCACCACCGTCGCGAGGTGGTATTCCTGCGCGAGGCGCAATTCCTCGCGATCGAAAAATCCTTCGAGTAGCAATATGGTTTGATCGAATCCCGCTTCGCGCAACGATATCGCGTCTTCGATATTCAGCACCGCGAAACCGGCGGCCTTTTTCATTGCGAACGCGGCGCGCAATAGGCCATGTCCATAAGCGTTTGCTTTCAGCACCGCCATGACCTTGGATTGCGGCGCGAGTTTTTGCGCGACTTGCAGGTTGTCGTGTAAGGCAGCGAGATCGATGCGGGCTTTGATGGGACGCATGGCTTATTATCGCCGCTTGAACGTGATGGAAATGGCGGGTTGCGCCCGCCCTACACTACTCGCCGCCATTCTTCACGCTAATAAGTCCCGTGCGCAAAACTCTGAAACTTGGTGAACTGTCCGAGGAAGGTCAGGCGCACGGTGCCGATCGGGCCGTTACGCTGTTTGCCGATGATGATTTCCGCGATGCCTTTGTCCTGGGAATTCTCGTTGTAGACCTCATCGCGGTAGATGAAGAGGATCAAGTCGGCGTCCTGTTCAATGGCGCCCGATTCGCGCAGGTCGCTCATGACCGGGCGTTTGTTCGGACGTTGCTCCAGCGAGCGGTTAAGCTGCGATAAGGCGACCACCGGAACCTTGAGTTCTTTTGCGAGCGCTTTCAAGGAGCGCGAAATCTCCGAAATCTCCGTCGCGCGGTTTTCGCCTTGACTGGTGGACGACATGAGTTGCAAATAGTCGACGACGATGAGGCCCAAGCCCTTGTGCTGGCGATGCAAGCGGCGTGCTCGGGCGCGAAGTTCCAGGGCCGTCAATGCCGCGCTTTCGTCGATGAAAATGGGGGCGTCGTTCAAACGGCCGAGCGCATGGGTGAGGCGCGGCCAATCGTTGTCGTCGAGACGGCCGGTACGCAGTTTATGTTGATCGAGGCGGCCGGTGGAGCCGAGCAAGCGCATGGCGAGCTGCGTTCCGCCCATCTCCATGCTGAAGATAGCGACGGGTAACTTTCCTTCGAGCGCGACGTGTTCGGCGACGTTGAGGGCGAAGGCGGTCTTACCCATGGAAGGCCGTCCGGCGACGATGACGAGGTCGCCCGGTTGCAGGCCGGAGGTACGCTCGTCGAGATCGGCGAAGCCCGTCGCCACACCCGTGACATCGGACGGATTGTCGCGGCTGTATAGCATGTCGATGCGCTCGACCACTTGCGTCAACAGCGGCTGGATGGCGCTGAAGCCTTGGTGTCCGCGGGCGCCCGCCTCGGCGATCTTAAATACTTTAGCCTCGGCCTCGTCGAGCAACTGGCGCGCCTCACGCCCGGCTGGGCTGTAGGAACTGGCGGCAATCTCGGTGCCGATCTCGGCCAGCTTACGCATGATGGAGCGCTCGCGCACGATCTCGGCATAACGCCGAATGTTGGCGGCGCTGGGCGTATTGGTGGACAACATGCCGACGTAGGCCAAGCCGCCGGCGGCTTCGAGTTCGGCATTGCGTTCCAGGGATTCACCGACGGTGATGACATCCGCCGGACGATTCGCCTCGATGAGCTTGGAGATGTGCTTATAGATGCGGCGATGGTCGTCGCGATAGAAATCGTCCTCGCCGATCAAGTCAGCGATTTTGTCCCAAGCGACGTTCTCCAACATCAGCCCGCCCAGCACCGATTGCTCCGCCTCGATGGACTGAGGCGGGACGCGCAGGAGGTCTAATAGGTTGTCGTTGGGCATGGATTAGCACTGAGGGTTGATCGCTATTTTACCAGCCCTAGCGCGTGGTTCTGATTCAATTTTCGAAAAACTCTCTTAACGCCTTGATCGTTTCGTCGGGCTTTTCCTCTGCAATGAAATGCCCGCAATCGATGCCGAATCCGCGCACATCCGCCGCGCGCTCGCGCCAACAGGCGATGGGATCATAGGCTGAGGCGACCAAGCCGCGGCCACCCCATAGCGCTAACAACGGCGCTTGGACTTTAGTCTGCAAATCAGCTCGATCATGCACAAGATCGATGGTCGCGGCGGCGCGATAATCTTCGCAAGTCGAGTGGATACACGCGGGATCGCTGAATAGACGCACATATTCTTCGACCACCTCTGGCGGAAAAGCGTCGCTATTGGATCCCCAGCGGCCTAGCCTGGAGGTCAAGTAATAGCGCGGGTCGTGGCCGATCAGCCGTTCTGGAAAGTCGTAGGGCTGGATCAAGAAGAACCAGTGAAAATAACTGGTGGCGACCCTCTGATCGACCGCCTCGAAGACTTTCAACGTCGGCACAATATCGAGCAGCGCCATTTTCTTGACCGAGGCCGGATGATCGAGCGCCAAGCGATGAGAGACGCGTGCGCCGCGATCATGGCCGGCAAGAAAAAATTCCTTGAAACCCAACGCCGCCATTACTTCCACTTGATCGAGCGCCATGGCGCGTTTCGAATAAGGGAAATGATCGTCGCTGGTTTTCGGTTTGCCGCTCTCGCCATAACCGCGCAAGTCGGGCACGACCACGGTGAAATCCTTCGCCAACACTGGCGCGACTTTGTGCCACATCAGATGAGTCTGCGGATAGCCATGCAGCAATAACAGCGGCGGCCCGCTGCCACCCCAGGTGACCTGGATCTCGGCGCCGCTGGTTTTTAGTCGTTGCGTGTTGAAATCTTCGAACATCTCTTCCCCTTTAATCTTAAGTTATCTTGCCCGCCACGAAACGGGTCGCGCTTTCATGCGACGCGGCGTTCATGGTATAAAGCCGCTTGAGCGGTCACCTCGCCGAACTAGTGTAGTGTTTCGTAGTTGATGGGACTTATAAAAATGCTGGATTTTTTCGTCTGGCTAGGCGCGAGGAGGCCGCATAGCGGGCTCTATGCAACGACGAGTAACAACGTGGCCCCAGGCCAGCCCCCCAGACGGAAACAGACACATTTTTATGCTCCAGCAACTACGAAACACTTCACTCGACCAACTATAACGTTGCCCCCCACTATTCTAGTCTTTTCATGCCGTTAAGTTTTTATACGATTTTGGCCGCGCAGTTCTTTTCCGCGCTGGCCGACAACGCGCTATTGCCCGCCGCCATCGCGTTGCTGATCGAACTTAGCGCGCCGAAATCCTACGTTCCGATTCTGCAAGTATTTTTCGTCGTTTCCTACATTGCGTTCGCGCCCTTCGTCGGCGCCTTGGCCGATGCCTTCCCCAAGGGCCGCGTCATGTCCACCAGTAACGCGATAAAGTTTGTCGGTTGTCTGGCCATGTTGTTCGGCGCACATCCATTGCTTGCCTATGGCATCGTCGGCTTCGGCGCGGCGGCCTACTCACCGGCGAAATACGGCATCCTCACGGAGTTGTTGCCGTCGAGCAAATTAGTGACGGCGAACGCATGGATGGAAGGCCTAACGGTTGCCGCGATCATTCTTGGCCTGGGCTTGGGGGGCTATTTGCAGAACGGCAATCTCTACGCCAAGATCGAAGCCATTCATCACGTTCCACTGCTCAACTCGCCGGCGAAAATGGCGATCGCGTTGATCTGTTTACTCTATGTCGTCGCCGCGTTTTTCAATCTCTATATTCCCCGCTTGCCGATCGATCACAAGCTGCCAAAAAAGAATCCGCTCTATATGATTCACGATTTTTGGCATTGCTTTAAGTTGTTGTGGCGTGACCCGCTCGGCCAGGTTTCATTGGCGGTAACGACGCTGTTTTGGGGCGCCGGCGCCACGCTCAAGATCGTGATCATCGATTGGGCGCAAAAAGTCCTAGGCTTCGGTCTCGACAAAGCCACCTATCTCACCATCGCCGTCGCGGTGGGGATCGCCATCGGCGCGCTGATCGCGGCCCTCACCGTCAAACTCGAGCAAGCCGTGAAAGTATTGCCGATAGGCATACTCATGGGCGTATTGATCATTGGGATGATCTTCGTCCACGATTGGCGCGTCGCTGCTGTGTTCTTTGTCGCTATCGGCACCGTCGCCGGATTCTTCGTCGTGCCGATGAATGCATTGTTGCAACATCGTGGCCATACCTTGATGGGTGCGGGCCACTCCATCGCCGTACAAAATTTCAACGAAAACTTAAGCATCGGCGCGCTGAATGGGATCTACGCCGGCATGATCTCCGCGCACTTTTCCATCAACACCATCACGATTATTTTCGGGGTATTTGTCGGATCGACCATGTGGTGGTTGTTCTTGAAACACCGCAACGACAAGCAAGTCTAGGGGTTTTTAACAAACCGTTGGATCGCCGGCCCCTAACCTTGGGTCATTCCCGCGAAAGCGGGAATCCATGTTCGACGCCTTATTGAATCCCCGACGCCGAACAGGTGGAGAACAAGCTTTCACGGGGACGACAGCGGTAGAAACTTCATGCCTTTTTCTGAACGACCACCCGCAGAGGTATTGCCAGCGCGGGAACCGCAACCAGATTCAGGGCGAAGGCGCCGCCGATGAAGGGCCACGCTCTCGCCCGGTTCAGAGTCGTCAAAAGGAGATAGACGACGTTTATTTCTGTGTCGCCGGCTGTGAGAAATCGACCTTGGGCGCGGTGGAAATCGCCTTCTCGTTCTCTACCGTGAAATTCGGCCTGGTCTTGTAACCGAAGATCATCGCCGTGAAATTGCTGGGAAAAGACCGCGTCGTCACGTTGTAGTCTTCCACGGATTTGATATAGCGATTGCGCGCGACGGTGATGCGGTTTTCCGTGCCTTCCAGTTGCGCTTGCAGATCGCGGAAATTCGCATCGGATTTCAGTTGTGGATAATTCTCCGATACCACCAGCAAACGCGATAAGGCGCCAGAAAGTTCGCCCTGGGCCGCTTGGAAATTTTTCAGGGCTTCTGGATTGTTCGCGAGTTCCGGCGTCATTTGAATGGAGCCGACTTTCGCACGCGCTTCCGTGACTTGAATGAACACATCTTTTTCTTGCTGGGCGAAACCTTTGACGGTGTTCACCAGATTCGGAATCAGATCGGTGCGGCGCTGATATTGGTTTACGACTTCAGACCAGGCCGCCTTGGTCTGTTCGTCCTGGGATTGAAAAGTGTTATAGCCGCAACCCGTAAGCACGGCGAAAAGCGGTAGAAGCAACCAAGTTCCAAGACGCATCATCATTCCCCTTTATGTGATTGGCTGAGATAACTTCCAATATTAGGAACACCCAGCCGAATTGACAATAGTACCGCTCTTTCGCCTGCGGTGCGCCGCGCATACGGCCATCCTCGCTACGTTTTTTAACAAACCCCTACGATTGCCAGCGTAGACACTGTTGACGCACAACTTCCGGCAGCAACTGTTCCTGCTCGTGCACCCCGCGTATCCAGGTCGCATCGTTGCCCTTGCCGATCACGTCTTCACGCAGCGCTTGGCAAGCGGCTTCGGTGTTCAGCGCCATGGCGTGGGATTCGATAGCGTCGAGCGTCGCGATGATATCTTCGCGCAAGCTGCTATGTTCGCCGGTTTTCGGATCGACGAAGGTGCCATCGAAACCGAATCGGCAGGCTTGGAAGCGATTGAATTTGTACACCAGGTAATCGTCCGCCTCGGGGACGAAGGTTTTTTCTTGCAACTGCCAGCGCGCGAGGGTCTGGATATAAGCCGCGAGCTGCGCCGCCTTGGCGATCGTCAGCGGCGTGTCCATGACTCGAATTTCGATGGTGCCGAATTCCGGTTTCGGGCGGATGTCCCAGTAGAAATCTTTCATGCCTTCCACCACACCGGTGCGGGTCATCTTGTCGAAATAGACGAGGAAATCGTCCCACCGGGAAACAAAGGGCGCGCGTCCGGCGAGAGGAAAAGCTTGGATGGAATTGAGCCGCGCCGAATCGAAACCGGTGTCCGTCGCCTGGACAAACGGCGACGACGCCGACAGCGCCACGAAGTGGGGAATGTAGCGCGATAGCGTATGCAACAGACCGAGCGCGCCATCGGCATCGGGACAACCAACATGCACATGTTGACCGAATACGACGAACTGTTTCGACAGATAACCATAGAGATCGGAGATATGGTGAAAGCGCGGCGCGTCGGAAATGCGCTGTTCGCTCCAGCGCTGAAACGGATGGGCGCCGCCACCACACAGGCCCAGGCCGAGCTTGCGCGCCGCTTCCACCAACACATCGCGGGTCTCTTGCAACTGCGCAAGGGCGTCGGCATAGCCTTCGCAAACGCCAGTGCAAATTTCGATCATGCTGGCGGCGATCTCCGGCTTCACCTCACCCGGTAGTTTCTTGTTCGCCACGACGCGCAACAGATCCGGCGCGCCGGGCGTGAGATCGTAATCGTGGGTGCCGACCACTTGCAGTTCCAACTCGACGCCGAGGGTGAGCGGACGTGACGTGGCGAAAGGTTCAAGGGCCATGGCGCGCTGTTATCAAACGTGAATTTCGCCACTACGCCGCAGCGACCACTTCACCGCCAGCGGCCCAAGCAATTCCAGTATGGCGATGGTGCTGAATACGATCGCCCCCAACGTGGCGCCGAAATCCGGATAGCGACCGGCAATCTCCGCCGTTAGCGCCAAGGCCACGCCGGACATCGGGCACAGGGCCACGCCGAGGGCGAAGCTCTGGCGCATCGATAATCCACTCGGCCGGCCGAGCGCCGCGAGCACACTGATTTTCGCGAACGAACGTACCGCCACAATAGCGAGCGCCACGGCGCCGCCGGCGAGCAAGTTGTTCCACGACAATGACAGGCCCGTGATCACGAACAACAACACCACCAACACGCCGCCGACGCTGCCGAAATGCCGCGGCCACAGCAGCGGGCGCGAAGTGCGATGGCGCAGCCACATGCCGGCCAACAGCGGCGTGAGCA
>JAYTGZ010000037.1:0-3868 GCA_043733025.1 Pseudomonadota bacterium
GGGTCACCACGTGGTTCAGCGCTTCTTCGGTGTAGGGCAAAGGCAATAGATCGTTCAAGAATTGCCCGCCGGCGGAAGACCAGCACAAATGATCGGAAACCAACCCCGGCTCGAAACGATCCGCCAAGGATTTGAGTTTTTTGAGATGGGTTGGATTGAGCGAGTCCGTCGAGCCCAGAGACAAGCCGACGCCATGCAGGCTCATCGGATAGTGGGAACGAAACCGCTCGAGAAAATACAGCGGCTGGCCGCCGTCACCGAAATAATTCTCGCTATGGACTTCGAACCAACCGATGGGCGGCAGGGTATCGAGTAGCTCGCGGTAATGGGCGGTGCGAAGCCCGATACCGACTTTCGCCGGAATCGGGCGCAACGGGCGGGCGGATGAACTGCGCGCAATCATGACCAGCCGTCCGCGCCCTCAAAAGTTAGATTATTTTTCCTTCTTCGCGTCGTCCGTTGTCACGGCCGTCAACTTGCCGCCGATCTGCTCGCAACTACCTTTGGCGACGTATTTCCACTCTTCGGGCAGATTGTCCGCGGCCGCTACGGCGCTGCAATCATGCTTAGACGTGTTGCAATCGTTTTGGCCTTTCTTAGCCACGCCGTAACACTTTTCCTTGCCTTCGGCGGCAACGGCCTGGGTGGCGGTGAGGGAAGAAACGGCGATCAAACTGGCGATTGCGGAGTAAATCAACAGATTGGATTTTTTCATCTCTGGTCCTTATCTAGAACGGGGTTAACGATTCTTGCCGAGTTGGCACTTATTATGCCTGAGCGGCTTTCTTAATTAGCTCCAGCCCGTAACGCCGCGAGGCGCGATTGACGAAGCGTAATTCTTCACAGCGATCAGGGCAAATATCACAACGCTCGAAGTGCTGTTTGAGTAGACCTATTTCTTCGCGCGTAAGTTCGCGATCGAGCGCCAGCGACTGGAGCCGGGAAGTTTTCAGGCAGTCCTTCGGCAATTTCGCCGTACTCCACGCCAGCCGTGTTAAACCAATTTTCACTTAAGTATTGTCTCATGCCCAGTCGGGCGCGGTGCAAAATGACCCAGCAGTTGGTCTCGGTGATCGCCAGTTCCTTACAGATATCTTCCGTCGTGTGGCCGAGCACGTCGCGCATGACAAATACCCTCTGAGTCTTGTTCGGAAGGGTGGCAAGGCCCGTCTCGAACACGCGCCAAAACTCCTTTTCCTCGAAGGCGGCGTCCGGACGTTCCCACACCGGGGCGGCCTGGGTGAAGGGATTGCTCTCGTCTTCCAGCCAGTCCTCGATATCTTCCACGCCACTTTCCAACAACGACGAGAACGCCGGCTCCCGCGCCTGGCGGCGGATCAGGTCAATGATCTTAAACTTCAAAATGGCCGTGAGCCAGGTCTTGAGGGTCGACTTGCCTGCGAAACTTAAGCGGTTTTCGAGGGCGGCGACGAAGGTGTTCTGCACGGCTTCCCGCGCCATGTCGTCGTCGCGCAACTTCATCACAGCGAAGCGATGCAGATAGAGCGCCAACGGCTCCAGTTCGTCGGTGCGAAACAAGGCTTTCTTCGGCATGCTAACTCCTCCAGATAATGTGCTGATCCAACATGGCTTCGGCGCTTTTCAGAGCCGCTTCGTTGTCGGCGACGATGGCGTAGCTGCCCCGCCCCGCGGGCCGCAGCGCTGTGATCAAGCCTTTGTATTCGCCCTCGGCGCGCCAATACACTGTTTGATTCGGCATGGTGATGAGCGTGACTTTGCCCCGTGGCGTCAACCACACCATGTGCTTTCCCACCCCGCCCGGTACCGGACAATCGTGCAAATAGATCACCGCCTGGGCGAAGTCTTGTTTGAGTACCGCGCCGGAATTGGCCAGCGCAAAAACCAGATCGTCCTTGCTCACGGATTGCCGAGATTCAAACGCCGAGGGCTCACCGAGCACGTGATCCACCGAGGCGTGCAGCATGCGGGTGTCGGGCGCCAGGCTGCGGTAGCCGATGCCGGCGCCGAGCGCACAAACCAACAAGACACTGGCCACCATGGCATACAAGCGCGTGCTGCGCCCGGTCTTGAGTTTACGATCCAGCACGACGCGTTGCGCCAAAGTAGAGTCCACGGGAATCCGCACCGCGACCTCGAGTTGATTCTCGAATTGATCCTGGCCGCGGGCGAATTCCGCGCAGCTTGGGCATGCCAGCGCATGGGCCCGCGTATCCTCGGGCATATGCCGCGGCGCAGCCAACTTATTCCGGCGAAATTGGAGGCAGTTCATAATTTGTTCGCTCGTCGTTGTGATTCCGGTTCCATCATTTTCCGTAGTGCCTGGCGCGCCCGCGTCAAGCGTTGCATGACGTTGATCTCGGATAGATTCACCATGGCTGCGATCTCGGCGCAACTGAATCCACCCAGCACTTGCAACAGCAGCGGCTCGCGAAAACCCGCCGGCAACTTCCACAGGGCATCACGCATTTCCAGCTCGCCCAGCACATCGGTTTTCGCCGCCACCGCTAAATCATTCAAATCGTCATCGCTGATCTCGACGCGCTTTTTCTCGAACAAGCGCGCATGCTCGTGATGCAGAATCGTTAGCAGCCAACCCTTAGCCGCTTTCTCGTCGCGCACGTCCTTCCAATTGGCCCAGGCGCGGGTAAACGTCTCCTGCACCAAGTCCTCGGCGACGGTGCGGTCGCGGCACAGCCAATAGGCGAAACGATACAAATCGCCGGAATGGGCATGCACCATGGCTTCGAAACTACTTTGTGTTTTTTGAAATAGCATCACAGCTACATTGACTCAGTTAACGAATAAGACCGGACTATCCGGCGAGAACTGACACGACTTGAAAAAAAATTCTCTGGCCCCAGCGCTAGTCTGGCTACGAATTGTCCCAGTTTCATCATAAATGTAAAAATTTTTGACTGGGGCTTGAAACGAATCGCAACAACCCTATGTTCGATACATGGCGGCAACACGCCGCGTTTACTCAAATAGAAAGGAATGATGATGGGAAACGTTATGCGTTGGGAAGCAGTAGATGATCAGTTCGACAACTTGGTGCGGAATTTATTTCGGCCCGTCTCCGTCACGACGCGCGATGTCATTGTCCCGATCCGCATGGATGTCAGTGAGGCAGAGAACGCTTACCTCGTCCACGCCGAAATACCCGGTGTGAAAAAGGAAGACATCAAGATCGAAATAGATGGCAACGAAGTCTCGATCAGCGCGGAAACGAAAAACGGAAAAGACGTGAAAGACGGTGAGCGCATGCTGCGTTCAGAACGCTATTACGGCAAAGTGTCGCGCAGCTTCACGCTGGCGCTAGAAGTAGACGAAGCCGCCGCCTCGGCGAAGTATGAGAACGGGGTGCTAGAACTGGCTCTGCCGAAGAAAGCCGTGGCAAAAGCGAAGCTAATCAGCGTCGCGTAACGTCCGCGATCGCCGAAACGACAAAGCGGTTTCGCGCAAGCGGGACCGCTTTGGTTTTGTTCAGTCCAGCATTCGGATATTGCTTCTCAAGCCATGCATTGCCACGAGCCAGTATTCAGGGGCTGGCCTAGGAGCCTGTCGGACTTAAAGAATCGCAGCGAAGAAGAGGCTGAGCGAGGACAGATTTTGACGATTTCGCCGGGCAATAGTCGTTCTATTGCCCAAGCAAGCGGCGAAATACGGGGTAGCCCTAGGCTAGCCACTGGCCTGGGGCCATGAACCGCTCAGCCACTTTTGCAACCGATTTCCTTTAAGTCCGGCAGGCTCCTAGAGCGCGATGTTACTGGTTTGGCCGTCGCGTGGGATATGTTCGCGAACCGCGCGCATTGCCGCGGCGTCTAGTTGTTCCGTGCGCGAAACATTCCGGCACAGCGCGCCGCGAAAGCCGAGATAATCCGGAGCC
>JAYTGZ010000038.1:0-5815 GCA_043733025.1 Pseudomonadota bacterium
CCTTCGCTTTCTTTCGCTTCTCCGCCTTCGTTATCATTGCCTTGTCCCCTGCGCTTCCATCCGCGTTTAACGCGCTCAACCCAGATCCCGTGGACCGTCTTACTGCGCTATCATCGAATTTTTAGAGATGCCCTAAAGCCAATATCGCAACGCATTGAGGCCGTTTGCCCCTCAAGCCATGCAAATTTTTCATCTACATCATTACGCATAAGTCGCAAACAGAATGCAACACTACACTAGGCGCTAAAACCGCGGATCCGCACCGCCGCGCTCGATGCGCCGCATCTTCGCTCGTTCGCGCCGAAGGGCCCGAACTTCGTCCGCGGTCGCGCGGCCATCGCGATTGCTATCGATGTTATCGAAGTTCTCACGCAAGCGCGGCGCGCTTCTCTCCGCCTCGTCTTTGCTCAAGGCGCGATCTCCGTCTTTATCCGCTTCATCGAAGCGCTCACGCAGTTTTTCGCGCCGCAGTTCGCGAAGCTCGCGGCGATCTTCAGGCGTGAGTTTTTGACCGGCCGGCTGACCCTGTTGGGATTCGCGCAATTTACGCGTTTCCCGGTCGCCAGAGTCCGCCGCCCATGTCGTTTCAGCCGTCAAAATCAGCAACGCTGCACCGATTACCCGGTACAAAAATTTCCTGCGCGTAGTCATGTTTTGTCGTTAGTTCCTAATCCTTCAACGAGTTTTGGCATCGTGTTTCTCGCGATAAATATCGCGGCTCGATTCGTTCAAATCGCGCTGCAGTTCGCGCCGCTCACCGCGCGTCAACACACCGTCGGATTTGAATTCCGCTTCCTCGGCTTTTATGGCCCGTTGTTCCGTGCGCAACGAGCGCGCTTCGCGGTGAGTCAATTCGCCGGACTTCACACCATCGACGATGCGCTCGTGCTGGCGATGCTGGCGCTTATTGACACCGGGGTCGCGCGTACCCGCCGCGGCGGCACTGATCACTAAAGTCGACAGCATAACGGTCAAGGTGGTTTTTGTTAATAAGTTCATCACAACTCCTATAAAGTAGTTAAACGCGTTTACTGTCAGAATCGCGTCTGAATCAGTAACGCTATTCTTCCTGCTTCCGTTGAGCGATTGCGTAACCGAGTGTATCAAAATGCTAGCGCTGTCTTGCCGTAACACCTCATTCTGAAACAAAATGTTACACATTCCCTCTACAACTTCCGTGAATTTCAATACACTCGCCCCATGATTACCGCAAAAGCCAAACTTCTGGTCGTCGACGACGATCTTCGCCTGCGTGAGCTGTTGAAGCGTTACCTCAGCGAGCAAGGCTACAGCGTTGCCGCTGTTCCCGATGGCGAAGCCATGAACCGCAGCCGCGCCCGCGAGCGTTACGATTTGCTCGTCCTCGATCTCATGATGCCCGGCGAAGATGGACTTACCATCTGCCGCCGTCTGCGCGGCGGCAACGATACGACGCCGATCATCATGCTCACCGCCAAGGGCGACGAGATCGACCGCATCGTTGGCTTGGAAATGGGCGCCGACGATTATCTGCCGAAGCCATTCAACCCGCGCGAACTGTTGGCGCGTATCCAAGCCGTGCTGCGCCGCCAACCGCCGCTGCCCATCCCCGGCGCGCCCACTGCGACGGCGAACGTCGTCGAGTTCGGCGGTTACGCGCTCGATCTCGCCGCTCGGCGGTTGAGTAAGGATGGCGCCGACGTCAACGTCACCACCGGCGAATTCGCGCTACTAAAAATCCTCGTCTCCCATCCGCGCGAACCATTGTCACGGGAAAAACTCATGGAACTCGCCCGCGGCCGCGAGCACGAACCCTTCGACCGTAGCATCGATATTCAGGTCTCGCGCTTGCGCCGCCTGATCGAGCCGGACAGCGCCCACCCGCGTTACATCCAAACCGTGTGGGGGTTCGGTTACGTCTTCGTGCCCGACGGCGACGCTGCGTGACCTTGGTTCCGAACACGCTGCTTGGGCGCACCGCGCTCATCTTCGCCGGCATGTTACTGCTCAGCCAGCTCGCCGCCTTCAAATTGTTTCAACTCTATTATCAAGGTCCACTAATCAAACAGATCGCCGATCTGGCCGTGAGCCAGATCCGCACCGTCGGCCTCGCCATGGCGAAACTGCAAGGGGACGATCGTGACGATTTTCTCGACCAAATCGAGGCACAAGAAGGCATCCGCGTGCTGTTCGACAACGACAGCGTATTGCCAAGCAAATTGCCGGAAGATCGCGTGTTGCTTAACTTTGCCGATGAAGTACGCGCACAGCTTGGCAAGGAGATTGAATTCTTCGTCCAGCCAAAATCCGGCCGTGCGCTGTGGGTGAAATTGCCCATCGGCGGCGAAATGGCGTGGATCGGCATTCCGCGCAGCCAAATCGAATTGGGCTTTCCCTGGGCGTGGCTGGCGCTGGCCCTGTCTGCTGCGCTGATCTCACTCGCCGCCGCGACATTGTTGGTACGCCGAGTCAATCAGCCGCTGCAGGAACTCGCCGCCGCCGCGGCCGTGCTCGGCAAGGGCAACTATCCCGAGCCGATCAAAGCGTCCGGCCCTCGCGAGATCAAACAAGTGTCCCATTCCTTCAACCAAATGTTGGCCGACGTGAAGGAGCTGGATAAAGAACGCGCCGTATTACTCGCCGGCATCTCCCACGACCTGCGCACCCCGCTCGCCCGCATGCGCCTCGCCACGGAAATGCTGAGCGTCGATGCCGATCTGAAACAGGGCATGACCCAAGACATCGACGAGCTGGACGCCATCGTCAAACAGTTTCTGGATTTCGCGCGAGGTGCCGATTGGGAACCCGCGTGCCTGACGGATCTCAACGAAATCATACGACAAGTCGCAGGCCACTACGACCATCGCGGCGTCGGCATTCAACTTAGTCTAGAACCTATTCCCGCGATGCCATTACAGCTCACCGCCATCAAACGCGCCCTGACCAATCTCATCGAGAACGCGATCAAATACGGCCAGCCGCCGATTGAGATCAGCACGAGTTCCGCAAATCGTGGCGTCCTACTAACCGTTCGCGACCACGGCGCCGGCATTCCCGATGCCGACCACGAACGCCTACTGCTCCCATTCACGCGCCTGACCGAAGCCCGCAGCGGCCCCAGCGGCGCGGGACTCGGTCTAGCCATCGTCGACCGCATCGCCAAGGTTCATGGCGGCAGCCTAGCGCTCGCCTCGCCAACCGGCAGCGGACTCGCCGCGACGCTCGCGTTGCCATTCGCCGCCAATCCAACAAAAACCATGTAGGGTGCGACGCACGCTGCATCAACGAAGCATAGACGTAGCCTTGTCCTACGCATTTACCACGCCACAAGCCAATCGGGGCGCGCCTTTTAACGGCGCCATGCCTGAGAGCCACACCAGGCGCTCCTCCTGGCGCGGTCACCAATTCAAACGTGTTGCAACCTGCTGGCTCATAGGTGGCCCTAGGCCAGCCCCCACCCCGTGGGATTGCGCCCTACCCCCGTCATGTCATTCTGAGCGCCTTCAGCCCCGGACTTGATCCGGGGGAAGAATCTGCTTTCGCACCGTGAAGGAAAAGGCGGAAAAGACGGGGTCAAAGAAAAGTCGAGGGGGTCAGGCAATTCGCGCACGTACTGCGGACTGCCACTCGGCCCGGTGAAAAAAGTTTAGTTTCGTCCATCATTCTCGACCTCAAAAGTTCTTCTCAAAATTGGACCCTGCACAACAGCAACAACCCACAACCGAAATCTTTAGCGAGGTAAATGATCGTTCACGTCGTGACTTTTCCCACGGCCACAAAAGTCTCTTCCTTGAACAACTCCGAAGCAACGCTCAAGGCCGCGAGTACATTTGCCCGGTTGATGTGGGGGGTACGCGGCAAGCACATCTTCCATCGTCCATCCATCCGCCACGCGATCCAAAATCAGCTTTACTGAAATACGCGTGCCCTTGATAATCGGCTTGCCCACCAGCACCGCCGGATTCACTTCAATGTGATCTTTCCAGTTCATGTTAGTCCCTCACTAAATCAAGAATGCCAAGCCGTGAGTATCCGCTCAAATCCGCCGCACCAGCAATAGGCCGCAGCCGAAGCTCTTGGCGGGGCCAACCCCATTTTCGAGTAATTCCGTCAGTCGGATTGGATCGCTGACACGCAACGCGCCCTCGAAGGTGACGGTTGCCAGCTTGCCGCCGCGGTTGCCCTTGCGAAAATAGATAGGTGCGTGGGGCAAGGCATTAGCAGCCTCAATTTCGCCTGCGCTAACAAATTTGCGTTTAAGCCATGCGCGCTGATCTTCTTCCTTGATTAACAGCACGCGGCATTTATCAGACTTTTTCCCAAGCTTGGCATCACGTTGGTTGTCGGCAATGGTCTTGACTGGATTGGCGGTAAGTAGAAATGCCAGCCTTTGACCCGCAACAGGCTGAGGGTGAATTTCGCGCGTACCGACAACCATCAGACCCGATGCGCTAGCGGGTGCGCGCCGCGATTGCACCAGCAGGCGCGCTGGGCGACCCGTAAGATTGTCCTCGATACGGAACAAAAAACCTTGACGTAATTCTTCGTCGTTGCGACGGGTTTCTTTTTCTTCACCGGGAGACAGCCTCCAGAGTTGCCGGTGCAAGTTATAAGGGTTGCGAGCGAACTCCCACGGAACTTCGACACGACTCAGGAACATGGCGGTTCCTTGTGGACATGCACTTGACGGGTGCCAAACTGACGGTTGTGTCCACGCATGGGCACGTCACGAATGCGCAAGGGCTGTGTGGATTGCAGATCACCTTCGGCATAGATCAGCCCGCCAACGAGCAACGCGCTCGCCAGTGCGGCCTTGGCATCGCTGATTTCAATCCGCGCCCGGCACGAATGCCGGGCGATACAAGATAGGAAGCCCACTTGCCCGAGCTTGGTGTAGTTTCAATCCGCGCCCGGCACGAATGCCGGGCGATACGGTGATTTGATTTCCGATCCGCGATCCGGTACGGGTTTCAATCCGCGCCCGGCACGAATGCCGGGCGATACTGGGCGCTGAAGTGTATTCCCTGGCGACCACCCGCGTTTCAATCCGCGCCCGGCACGAATGCCGGGCGATACGTCGGCCAGGATGTAAGCGCGTCTCTGGGTATCGGTTTCAATCCGCGCCCGGCACGAATGCCGGGCGATACTATCATCCCTAGAATAAATACCGTCAGCGCGATGTTTCAATCCGCGCCCGGCACGAATGCCGGGCGATACAATTCCTGCGCGTTGATGCCCCAAAAACTATCGATGTTTCAATCCGCGCCCGGCACGAATGCCGGGCGATACGCAACGCCTCGCACAGATCGCCCTAGATCAACGTGTTTCAATCCGCGCCCGGCACGAATGCCGGGCGATACCGCGGCTTGGAGTCGGCGCGGATGCTTTTGTCCTGTTTCAATCCGCGCCCGGCACGAATGCCGGGCGATACTTTAAGGGGCATGGCACGTCCCGCTTCAATGCCTGTTTCAATCCGCGCCCGGCACGAATGCCGGGCGATACCCCACGCTCGCATGTGTTGCAGCGTGTAACGCCGGGGTTTCAATCCGCGCCCGGCACGAATGCCGGGCGATACGCGAGTCGAGCAGCTGCGCGTCGGAGGACGAAAGCGTTTCAATCCGCGCCCGGCACGAATGCCGGGCGATACTAGGGCCACGTGGCCATCGGCTCGGTAAACACCATGTTTCAATCCGCGCCCGGCACGAATGCCGGGCGATACCAACAGCATCCGTGCCAACGCCTAGCCGTGCATTGTTTCAATCCGCGCCCGGCACGAATGCCGGGCGATACAATTTTCCTGTGCCGTTAGCGCTTCGGCACGTAAAGTTTCAATCCG
>JAYTGZ010000039.1:0-5654 GCA_043733025.1 Pseudomonadota bacterium
CTCGCGTACTATTGCACAAAGAACAGCAGTCGTATTTGAGAGAGCTCAGCGCCTTGGAATCGTTATTGACCAGGGAGTCGCGCAGACTGGCGGCGACGAGCCTGCCGGCCTTCATTGATTACGTTACCCCATGGTTCGTTCCCGCCAAACATCACCGGCTGCTGATCAAACACCTCGCGGCCATCGAGCGCCGCGACATCTACCGGCTGATGGTCTTGATGCCACCGGGGTCGGCGAAATCAACCTACGGCAGCACGCTGTTTCCGCCGTGGTACATGGGTCGCAATCCCGAGCACAGCGTGCTGGCGGTGTCTAACGTCGATCCGCTGGCGCAACGCTTCGGGCGGCGCGCGCGCAACCTGGTCGGCACCAAGGAATACCACGACGTGTTCGGCTTCGGCCTGAACCCAGGCATCACATCGGTGACGCAGTGGGAAAACCAACGCGGCGGTGAATATTATGGCACCGGTATTCTCGGCGGCATCGGCGGCCGGCGCATGGATTTGGGACTGATCGACGATCCGCTCAAGGGCAAGAAAGACGCGGACTCCAAGACCGTGCGCGATGCGCAGTGGGAGTGGTACAAATCCGATTTCAAACCGCGCATGAAACCGAATGCGGCGATCGTGCTGATCACCACGCGCTGGCACCACGACGACCTTGCTGGCCGGGTCATGCGCGAGCAGCTGCTCGGCGGCGATCAATGGACGATTCTGAATCTACCCATGGAGTGCGAGAGTGAGGACGATCCGCTGCGGCGGCGCATCGGCGAGTTCCTGTGGCCGGAATGGTTCAAGCGCGCCGAAGTCGAGCAAGTTAAAAAAGATTCGCGCACCTGGAACTCGCTCTATCAGCAGCGGCCCTCCGCCGAAGAGGGCGACATCGTCAAGCGCGAGTGGTTCAGGTATTACAGCGTGGCGCCGAGCGAGTGGGATCAAATCATCATGTCGTGGGACATGACCTTCAAGAACAGCAGCAGTTCCGATTGGGTGGTAGGCCAAGTGTGGGGACGCCAGGGCGCACGTAAATACCTGCTCGACCAGGTGCGCGACCGCATGGGCTTTGTCGAGACACGCCGCGCCGTCAAGCGGCTGCGCGACAAGTGGCCGAAGGCGACGGCCATCCTGATCGAAGACAAAGCCAACGGCCCGGCCATCATCGACACACTGCGCGAAGCAATCAGCGGCATCATTGCAATCAATCCGAAAGACAGTAAAGTAGCGCGCTTGGAAGCGATCTCGCCGCAGATCGAGGCGGGCGATGTGTTCTTGCCGGAAACGGCGCCGTGGATACACGATTTCATCGAGGAGTTTTTGATGTTCCCGAACGGCGTCAATGACGACCAGGTGGACACGGCGACGCAGGCGTTGAATTACCTGGCCCGCAACGAGCGGGCGGGACAAGTGGCATCGGTGGGCGAAACAATTTATGGGAGTGGCAACTATGGCTTCAGTGATCGAACGGGTATCGCAAGCAGTACGTCAAGCGGGGGCCGTATTTTCTAATGCCGGGGGCGCAGCGCAAGCGGCGCCGGTTCAGCAATTCGCCGCAGCCCGGCAAGGCGCCAGCAGCGACGGCGCGCTGACGATCCCGTTTAGCGCGGATCAGTTCATTAACCAGCTTTCGTATCTCGGCGACTTTGACGATGCGATGCTGGCGCTCGGCGTTACCCGGCTGCAGTTGCGGTTTATGGAGGGCGACGACGAGATATCGGGGGCGCTGGATACGCGCCGCGACTCGTGCGTGTCCACTCCCTGGTTCCTCGATGGCGAAGGCGGCGAGCCGCAGGATTTTGTTTACGCCGAACTGAGCACGCGCATTAAGGACATCCTGCGCTACGCCTGGGAAGCGGTGCCGTACGGCTATTCGATTCAGCAAATCTATTGGGGGCCACGGCTAAACAAACGCATCGGCATCGACGGCGTGCGCGACGAGGACATCGAGCGCTTCCGTATTCGTGGCGACGAGCTGATGTTCCTCGGTTCCGGCGCCACGCTGAAATTCGGCGACGTGGTGGATCAGCGCAAATTATTCATCACCGTGCGCAACCCGAAATATCACCGGCGCCACGGCGATCCGCTGCTATCGAAGCTGTACTGGCCGTGGTTCTTCCGTACCCACGGTTGGAATTTCTGGATGAAATATCTGGAGCGCTGCGGTACGCCGTTCCTGGTCGGCAAGACCAACGGCAGCACGCAAAACATGGCGACGCAAATGGCCAAGGCGGTGCAAGATGCAGTCATCGCGATCGCCAAAGACGACGAAGTCACCATGATCGAGTCCGGCCGCAACGCCAGCATTTTCACCGACTGGAATCACGCGGTGAGCTCGCGTATCGCCAAAACGATACTGGGCCAAACCCTGACCAGCGACGTCGGCAAGTCAGGCGGCGGTAGTCTGGCGCTTGGCAAAGTACATTCAGACGTACTCGAAATCAAGCGCGTGGCCGATTCGAATTTGGTCACCGAAACGGTGCAGCGCATCATCGACGTGATGTGGGCGGCGAATAAATTCACTGGCGATTCGCCGAAATTCACCATGATCGAGGACAAGTCGGCTGACGTGAATATTGCGACCCGCGACAAACTGATACTGGACGCGAACAGCAATTTCTCCTTCAACAAGCAGTATTACCTGGATCACTATGAGTTCGACGAGGAAGATTTCATACTCGACGAGGGGCCGCGCAAGCAGCCCGCGCCTAACCTGCAAGCGGGACAATCGACGCCAGTCGACGCCAATCCCGGCGACCCGCAAGTCAACGCCTCGGCGCTGCTGCTCAAGTTAATGTCGTTCGCCGCCGGTCAATCGCCGGCCACGCCGGTACAGGACAACGTCGATGCGATCGCGCAAGCGGCACAGTCGAAGTTCAGCGACGATCTCTACCAACGCGCCGCGAACGAAGTCAAGAAGGCCACCGGCCCGGCCGACCTGCAGCGGCGCATCACCGCGCTGGCCGGCAACCTCGAACCCGGTGCGCTGCGCCAGTTGATCGATCGCGCGGTATTCGCCGCCGACGTGCTCGGCTATGTCGGCGCGAAGGAAGGCAGCAAGTAAGTGGCCGCCTCGATCCTCGCACCGGGGCGTCTCGAATTCACCGATGCGATCGATGCGTCGGTCAAGCGCAATGTGGTCTTGCCCGATGACTATTACGGCAAACTGATCGGCACGGCCAAATCGCGCGCCTTCAGCGTGGCCGGGCTGCACGACACCGCGCAGTTGCAAGTGATATTCGATTCGCTCAACGAGTCGATAAAAAACGGCGAAGGGTTTCTCGATTGGAAGCAGAAAATCAGCGCCGCGGGCATCAAGCTGCCGGACTACCGGCTCGAAACCATCTTCCGCACCAACGTTCAGAGCGCCTACGCCGCCGGTCAATGGCGGCAGGTGACCGAGAATAATCCCGACCGGTACTTGATGTACGACGCCATCAACGATGCGCGCACGCGGCCTTCGCATCGGGCGTGGGACAGCATCATCCTGAAAGCGTCCGATCCTTTTTGGTCGATCCACGCGCCGCCGAATGGCTACAACTGCCGCTGCACGCTGATCGCCCTGTCCAATAACGAAGCGGCGAAGCGGGGCATCACGAGCAAAGATAAATTGTTTGGTCTGCCAAAGCCCGATCCGGGTTGGGACTTCAACCCAGGGCTGGGCGGCGAGGAGGATTTAGACCAGGCAAAAATCATCGCGCTGATGAAGCGGCCGGAGATCGCGCGGCCGATCTTAACCAAAGTCGAGGAACGGGCGATCAACGCCACGCGCACGCTGGAAGAGTATCAGGCGCTTGGCAAGACGATTGCCGATGAATTGGTGAACATCGACCAGCTCGACGACCCGGCGCATTTAGACGAGGCCTTTGCCGCGTTCAAGAAACGCTTGAACGAGGCGGTCGGGTCAATCGATATCGCCATTCAAGGCGCTCCGATTTCGTCGACGTTGGTGCGGGCAGCCGGCAAGGCTTATCCGGCGCCGTGGATCGACGCCAGCAACGAATTCAGCGTGCCGCTACGCACCGCGAACGAAAACGGTCGGGGTGGTTTTGCGCGCAAAGAGGGCTATGATCTAGTGATGGTGCGGGATTACCCGAACGCAGTGCATGAACTGGCGCATCGGTTGCAATACGTTATGCCCGATTTGGACGATTACTTTCAGGCGCTGCACGTGAAACGTACCGAGGGAGATCCGCTCAAACCATTACGAAAATTGGACAAACGCTACAAAGTAAATGAGAAAACGCGCGAGGACGAATATGCAAATCCTTACATGGGAAAGGAATATCCCAATACGCCCACGCGCGCAGGGGCGCTTGAGCTGATGCCGATGACGATGGAATATCTCTTTTTTACGCCCCGCACCTTCGGCTGGATTGCCAATGATGAGGAACTATTTGCATTAGCTTTGGGCTTGTTATTTCATTATGTTCCGTGACTACAGCCTGCAACCCAAGCGTAAACGGGGGCACCCAATCGAGTTTTCGATTGATTTCGACACCGGCGAGATACGCGGCCGGGATGCGCATTTCTTGACGCAGGTATTACGATCCGTGCAGCTTGGCGGCGGCACGCCGATCGAGCCAAGTCCGGCGACCTGGACAATCACCGACCCGTTGCACAACAAGACCGAGTTTGCGGCCGCTGTCGGATTCGAATGGATACTCGACGACGATCTTGAAGCGGCCTATCCCGTGATCGGCGATAGCAGCCAGGACGGTGACATCCTATGAGTATCACCATCACCATCCCGCTAGGGCTGCGCCAAGCGCCCGGCAAACTGCGCAACAACGCCATCACGCCCGCCACGGTCACTCGGATTTTACGCAGCCTAGGCCCGCTGCTGGTAGGGCAATCCAAGCTCACCTTCCGCGATAGCCGCGATCCGTATGGCGAGCCGTGGGCGCCGCTCGCCAAGTCCACCATTGCTGCCCGCAAGCACGGCGGCGATAGGCCGCTGGAAGACACCGGCGCGCTGCGCAACTCGATCAACTTCAAGGTGGGCGGCGACACGCTCAGAATAGGCCCGAACGTAGGCTATGGACTGATCCACCAAACCGGCGGGCAGACGCCGGTGCGCACGATATTGCCGAAGAACGGCAAAGCACTGGCGTTCTTTATTGGCGGCGTCAAGATTGTTCGTAAGAGCGTCAAGCATCCGGGCAGCAAGATACCCAGGCGCGCGTACTTGCCGGATGAACGAGGCCTGCCGAATAGCTGGCGCGAAACGATACAGGAACAGGTGGCGTTGAGCTTGAAGGCCAGCCTGGGTTAGTCGCGCCACATGCGCGCTTCGGCGAGTAATCGTTTGAGCCGCGCCATAACGTCATGCAGTGGCACACCGCGGGCGAATTCGAACGCTTGATAGGCTTGCAGCGTAGCCTGATCGCACTCAAAGTCGGTGTAATCGGCTCCACGAGAAATCAGCACGCGCAGGCCGGAATCGTGCAGCAGATGCCCCCTATGCTCACGCACCCATGCCTTGTGCCAGTTGTAGTGACGCCCGGCCATCGTTAGCGCCAAACCCTACGCCCTGCGTTTTCAATCGCGCGAGCTTGTTGTCGCATGGCCTCGGCCTGATCCTCAAGCGCTGCCGCCTTGCGAGATTCCATCGCGATCTGTTGCCGTTTCTCCGAGGCTTCGGCTTCCGCGTTCAGGCGC
>JAYTGZ010000040.1:0-5008 GCA_043733025.1 Pseudomonadota bacterium
CTGCCGCCCCATTGTTTTCCATTCCGCAAGGTCAGGACATGGCTGACGAGCGCTATTCGTTGTTCAAAGTCGTCCGCCGCAACGGGTCCGTCGTGGCCTTTGAGCCGGCGAAGATTTCCATTGCCATGACCAAAGCGTACTTGGCCATTAACGGTGGTCAAGGCGCCACTTCGGCCCGGGTGCGGGAAATGGTTGGCCAGCTTACCGATCAAGTCGTGACGGCATTGATGCGCCGCCAGCCCGGCGGTGGCACGGTGCACATCGAAGATATCCAAGACCAAGTCGAGCTGTCGCTGATGCGTTCCGGCGAGCACGAAGTGGCCCGTTCCTACGTGCTCTATCGCGAGGAGCGCGCCCGTATGCGCGCGCAGCAAAAGGCGCAGCAGCCGACAGCGGAAACACCGCTCACCATGATCGTCAAGGGCCAGCGGGTGCCGCTGGACATGGTGCGGCTGTCCGAGTTGATCAAGGAGAGCGCCCAGGGCCTCAAAGAAGTCGAGCCCAATAAGATCCTCGCATCCATGGTGAAGGATCTCTACGACGGCGTGCCGGAGGGCGAAGTCTACAAATCGGCGATTCTGTCCGCCCGCCAGATGATTGAGAACGATCCCGCCTATTCGCTGGTAACGGCGCGCCTGTTGTTGCACACCATACGCAACGAAGTCCTGGGCGAAGACGCGACGCAAGCGGAAATGGAAGTGCGTTACGCAAGTTATTTTGCAAGTTTCATCAAAAAAGGTATCGACGCCGAATTGCTGGATCGGCGCCTGGGCGAATTCGATCTGGCAAGAATGGGCAAGGCGCTTGCGGCCGAGCGCGACTTACAGTTCGGTTACCTTGGCTTGCAAACTCTGTACGACCGGTATTTCCTCCATGTACACGGTCACCACATCGAGTTGCCCCAGGCCTTTTTTATGCGCGTGGCCATGGGCTTGGCGATCAACGAGATCGATCGCGAAACCCGCGCCATTGAGTTCTACAACGTATTGTCGAGCTTCGACTACATGTCGTCTACGCCGACCTTGTTCAACTCTGGCACGCAGCATTCGCAGTTGTCTAGTTGTTATCTGACGACGGTGGCGGACGACCTAGACGGCATTTACGAGGCAATCAAAGAAAACGCGCTTTTGTCCAAGTGGGCCGGTGGTCTTGGCAACGACTGGACGCCGGTGCGCGCGATGGGTTCCCACATCAAAGGCACGAACGGTAAATCGCAAGGTGTCGTCCCGTTCTTGAAAGTGGTCAACGATACGGCGGTCGCCGTGAATCAGGGGGGCAAAAGAAAAGGCGCGGTCTGCACCTATCTCGAAACGTGGCATTTGGATATCGAAGAGTTCTTGGAGTTACGCAAAAACACGGGCGACGACCGCCGCCGCACCCACGACATGAATACCGCCAACTGGATTCCCGACCTGTTCATGAAGCGGGTGATGGAAAACCAAGATTGGACGTTATTCTCGCCCGCCGATTGCCCGGATCTGCACGATAAATTCGGCAAGGCTTTTGAAGTAACCTATCTCGGCTGGGAAGCCAAAGCGGCGAATGGCGAACTTAAGCTGTTCAAGAAAATTCCCGCGCTACAACTTTGGCGCAAGATGCTGTCGATGTTATTCGAGACTGGGCATCCTTGGATTACCTTCAAAGACCCGTGTAACATCCGTTCGCCGCAGCAGCATGTCGGCGTGGTGCATAGCTCGAATTTGTGTACGGAGATCACACTCAACACCAGCGCCACGGAGATCGCCGTATGCAACTTAGGCTCGGTGAATTTGGTGAATCACTTGGTCAACGGCAAGCTCGATTTCGACAAGCTCGGGCGCACTATCAAGACTGCCATGCGCATGCTCGATAATGTCATCGACATCAATTACTATGCGGTGAAGAAGGCGCGTGATTCCAATTTGCGTCATCGTCCGGTCGGCTTGGGGCTAATGGGCTTTCAGGATTGTCTGCACGCAATGCGCGTGCCTTATGGTTCAGACGCGGCCATCGATTTTGCCGATAAGTCCATGGAGATGATCGCGTATCACGCCTATTGGGCCTCCACCGAATTGGCGGAAGAGCGCGGCCGTTATGCGTCGTACCAAGGCTCGCTGTGGGATCGCGGCATCCTGCCGCAGGATTCGGTGAATCTCCTGCGCGAAGAGCGCGGTGGTTATATCGAGCTTGATCAAAGTGAATCGTTGGATTGGAGCAAGCTGCGCGAGCGTATTAAAACCCACGGCATGCGCAACTCCAATTGCGTCGCCATCGCGCCCACGGCGACCATTGCCAACATCATCGGCGTGTCCGCCTGTATCGAGCCGACCTACCAGAATCTGTTCGTGAAATCGAACTTGTCGGGTGAATTCACGGTCGTAAATGAATATCTGGTGCGCGATTTGAAGCGCCTGGGCATGTGGGACGAAGTGATGGTGGCGGATCTTAAATATTTCGACGGCTCGCTCGCCAAGGTTGATCGGGTTCCGTTGGAATTGCGTCAGCTTTACGCGACCGCGTTTGAAGTGGAGCCAAGCTGGATCGTCGAGTGCGCGGCGCGACGGCAAAAATGGATCGATCAA
The DNA here is from genome assembly GCA_043733025.1 of Pseudomonadota bacterium. Taxonomy (GTDB): domain Bacteria; phylum Pseudomonadota; class Gammaproteobacteria; order Burkholderiales; family JALYOK01; genus JALYOK01. The sequence goes on from JAYTGZ010000040.1 coordinate 2,562, forward strand.
GCGCAATCACTCAACATCTACATGGCGGGCGCATCGGGCAAGAAATTGGACGATACCTACAAGCTCGCGTGGCAGCGTGGACTCAAGACCACCTATTACTTGCGCACCCTGGCCGCAACCTCGGCGGAGAAATCCACCGGCAAAGGCGGCGAGCTCAATTCCGTGCCGACCCATGGTGGCGTGACAGGCCATTCCGCGACGGCCAGTATTTCCGGTAGGCCGTCGCTGGATGAAACGACGATCCAAATGGAAGCGCCGAAGTTTTGCGCTATTGATGATCCTGAGTGCGAGGCCTGTCAATAAAATATGTAGAGTGGGTTAAGGCGTGCAGCGTCGAACCCACCGCACGATATGTTTGCAAGCATTGCCCCAGGCTGTAGCGAGTAAGTAACCCAATAGGAGAAAATCATGGGACTATTTTCATTTATCAAAGAAGCCGGCGAAAAATTGTTCGGCAGCAAAGAGGCTCAAGCGGCAACGGTGGAATTGAAGCAAAAGCCCGCCGATCCGGTGACCCAGGAAAAGGTGAACCAATTGAATCGCGCCGCGGCCGATGGCATCAAGGCGTATATTCGCAAGCAAAATCTTGATGCCCAGGATCTGAACGTCACCTTTGATGGCGCGACCAGCACCGTGAGCGTGTTCGGCACGGCGCCGGATCAAGCGACGAAGGAGAAGATCGTGCTGTGCTGCGGTAACGTCGAAGGCGTGGGTGCGGTGAACGATCAAATGGGTGTGGCCTCGCCCGAGCCGGAAGCGCAATTTCACACGGTGGTGAAAGGCGACACGCTGTCTAAAATCGCGAAGGAAGTCTACGGCGATGCGATGAAATACCCGGTGATTTTCGAAGCTAACAAACCGATGTTGAGCCATCCGGACAAGATTTATCCAGGGCAAGTACTGCGCATTCCTGCTGCATAGTCGGATCACGCGGAACAGAACTCACGAAGTGGTATTGATGTCGCTGCAATTTGGATACATCGCGTTTGCCGCGCTAAGTGAATTGGAGAAAAAGCATGCTTAGTTTTGAAGACGAAGCCGTTGTGCCGCAATTGCGTTTGCAACCGCTCTTGGCCGTGCCGCCTGGCGCCCCACGCGCGCCCGAGAACCTGCCGGAGATCCGCATGGCCCTGGCCCTAGGCCACCCCGTAGGCCAGCCCCTGAATATTAGCTTGCAGGCCGATGCCGCGCCGCCACACGCCGAACGCTTCGAGCGCGTCAAGCTGGAAGACAAGCGCGTTATCAACGGCTCGGCGGACGTCAATCAACTCGTCCCGTTCAAATACAAATGGGCCTGGGAAAAATATCTCTCTGGCTGCGCCAATCACTGGATGCCGCAAGAGATCAACATGCAGCGCGACATTCAACTGTGGAAAAGCCCCGATGGCTTGACCGACGACGAACGCCTCGTCGTTAAGCGCAATCTCGGCTTCTTCGTTACCGCTGATTCGCTCGCGGCGAACAACATCGTGCTCGGCGCCTATCGCCACATCACCGCGCCCGAGTGCCGCCAATATTTACTACGGCAAGCGTTTGAAGAAGCGATCCACACTCACGCCTATCAATACATCGTCGAGTCCTTGGGGCTGGATGAAGGCGAAATTTTCAATGCCTACCACGAAGTAGCCAGCATTCGCGATAAAGACGAATTTCTGATTCCCTTCATCGAAACGCTCACCAACCCGCATTTCACCACCGGCACGCCGGAAAACGATCAGAAATTACTCAAGAGCCTGATCGTCTTCTCCTGCATCATGGAAGGCCTGTTCTTCTACGTCGGCTTCGTGCAAATCCTCGCACTCGGAAGACAAAACAAAATGACCGGCGCCGCGGAACAGTATCAATACATCCTACGCGACGAGAGCATGCACTGCAGCTTCGGCGTCGACTTGGTCAACACCATCAAGATGGAAAACCCCCATCTGTGGACCAAGGAATTCCGCGACGAAATCAGCGCGCTGATGCAACGCGGCGTCGAACTCGAATACCGCTACGCCGAAGACACCATGCCCCGCGGCGTGCTGGGCCTCAACGCGCCGATGTTCAAGGAATACCTGCGCTTCATCGCCAACCGCCGCTGCCAACAAATCGGCATCGACCTACTCTATCCAGGCGCAAACAATCCGTTTCCGTGGATGAGCGAATTGATCGATCTCAAGAAAGAGAAAAACTTTTTTGAGACGCGGGTGATCGAATATCAGACCGGTGGGGCGTTGAGTTGGGATTAGGCTTCACGAGTGTTGAGCCTGGATTAGTTTACAAAAGTGCGTCGCAACGCGCAAGGGTATTAACCGAATCTTGGCTCGAACATAATGGCTTCTGTCCAGCGTGTGGTTCGTGGCTCAGGAAGACAGCGAACAATAGTCGAGTTCTCGATTTTATGTGTGCCAATTGTGACGCGAACTTCGAGTTAAAAAGCAAGAACGGTAAGTTTGGTAACCTAATCG
>JAYTGZ010000041.1:0-5296 GCA_043733025.1 Pseudomonadota bacterium
CACGATTTGGCTGGCAGCCGATGGTTGCAGCGTAGAGGTCATCGACCAGACGGCGCTGCCGCATCGCTTTGTCACGATTCAGTTGCAGACTCTTGACGATGCGGTGCGCACGATCAAGACCATGATCGTACGCGGCGCGCCGTTGATCGGCGCTGCCGCTTCTTACGGGATGGCTTTGGCGATGGCCGCCGATCCTAGCGATTCGATGCTCGAAGAAGCCCATGGATGCTTGCTCGCAGCCCGACCCACCGCGGTGAATTTGCGTTGGGCGCTGGATGAAATGAAGGCAACGTTGCAGCCAATCGCGCCCGCGCAACGCAAACACGCAGCCTATGAACGCGCGGCGGCAATCTGCAATGAGGATGTCGCGCTCAATTGCGCCATCGGCGAACACGGCCTCAAACTGATACGCGCAATCGCGGCGAAGAAAACCGCGAACGCGACCATCAACATCATGACTCACTGCAACGCCGGCTGGCTCGCGACGGTGGATTGGGGCACGGCGTTGGCGCCGGTTTATCTTGCACACGATGCCGGTATGCCGGTTCACGTGTGGATCAGTGAAACCCGGCCGCGCAATCAGGGCGCGTCGCTCACCGCTTGGGAGCTGGGACAACATGGCGTGGCGCATACGGTCACCGTCGATAACGCGGCCGGACATTTGCTGCGCAATGGCGATGTCGATATGGTCATTGTCGGCAGTGATCGCACCGCGGCGAACGGCGATGTATGCAACAAGATCGGCACGTATCTAAAAGCCCTCGCGGCGAAGGACAACGACGTTCCGTTTTATGTGGCGTTGCCCGGCCCGACCATCGATTGGACGCTAACCGACGGCACGAAAATTCCGATTGAAGAACGCAGCGGGATCGAGGTATCGCATATCGCCGGGCAAAATAAACATCATGGCATGAGCGCTGTGATGCTCACGCCCCAGGGAAGCGCGGCGGCGAATCCCGGCTTTGATGTCACGCCGGCGCGATTGGTGACGGGTTTGATTACCGAGCGCGGCGTGTGTTTCGCGTCGCGGGAAGGCTTGCTGGGCTTGTATCCCGAGCGAGCAACCCGAGTTCTGAACTATAAACAATGAACGAACAACGCCTACGCAAACGCATCATCGAGACCTGCTTGCAGATGAGTGCGAAGGGCTTGAACAAAGGCACGGCGGGGAATTTGAGCGTGCGCCACAATGACGGTTTTTTGATCACGCCGTCGGGCCTGCCGTACGATGAAACCTATCCGCTCGACATCGTGTTCATGAATTTCTCCGGCGAAGCAACGGGCCGGCGCAAGCCTTCGAGCGAGTGGCGTTTTCATCTCGATATCCACTCCGCGCGGCCGGAGGTGAACGTGGTGCTGCACGCCCATTCGCCATTCGCAACCGCGCTCGCCTGTTTGCGCAAAGACATTCCCGCATTTCATTATATGATCGCGGTCACCGGCGCGAAGACGATACGCTGCGCCCATTACGCAACGTTCGGCTCGCAGGAATTGTCGGAACATGCGGTGGCGGCGTTGCACGGTTCCAAGGCGTGCTTACTCGCCAATCACGGCATGATCGTTGTGGCCGATGGCCTGAAAGCCGCTCTGAGCTTGGCTCTTGAGGTAGAGGGCCTGTGCGAGCAATACTGGCGCGCCTTGCAGGCCGGTGCCCCGGTGATCCTCGATGACGCTGAGATGGACCGCGTGCTGGAGAAATTCAAAAGTTATGGCGCGAATGCGGCGAATCCCCACGACATGTCATCCTGAACGAAGTGAAGGATCTGCTTTTACAATTATTGGGAGAGAAAATGTTTTTCGAGTTTAGGCAATATCGTATCAAAGACGGCAAGCGTGACCGCTGGGTAAAATTCATGGAGGAGGAGATCATTCCCTTTCAAATCAGCAAAGGCATGGTCATCGTCGGCAGTTGGATCGATGAAAAAGAAGACGACCATTACACCTGGATGCGCCGCTTCGACAGCGAGGCGGAGCGCGAGCGGCTTTACAAATTGGTGTACGAAGATCCGCGTTGGAGCAACGATATCAAACCGCAAATCGACGAAATGCTGGACCGATCCAAGGTTATCGTCACGCGATTGGTGGCGACGCCCCATTCGGTGATACGCTAGAATCTCGGTGATCGCGGGGCCGCGCGAATTTGTGCGTCGCAGCGACATAACGTACAATTTCTCGTCTCGTTCCACCGAACGAACGTTAGTTTTGTAGTCTCGATCGTTTTTCAGGGGGTTTGAAATGCCGCTTAAGATAGCCGTGCCGGCCGAGCGCCTGGCGGGTGAAACCCGCGTTGCCATGTCGCCGGAAGTCGCCAAGAAACTGAAAGCGCTTGGCGCTACCGTCTGCTTGGAATCCGGCGCGGGCGCCAACAGTCACTATCCCGACACGCAGTTCGCCGATGCATCGTTTGAGCCTACCGCTGACGAGACCTATCGCGACGCGCAACTGGTGCTGCGCGTGCAACCGCCCACCGCCGATGAAGTGAACCAGTTGCCGGGCAACGCGGTGTTGGTAAGTTATCTCGCCCCCGGCCGCAATGTCGAATTGGCGAAACAACTGCGCGACCGCAACATTACCAGCATCGCAATGGAACTCATTCCGCGCATCAGCCGCGCGCAGAGCATGGATTCGCTGTCGTCGCAAGCCTCCGTTTCCGGTTATCAGGCGGCATTGATGGCGGCGCAATTGTCACCGCGATTTTTTCCCATGCTGACCACGGCCGCGGGCACCATCCGCCCAGCGAAAGCGCTGGTGATCGGCGCCGGCGTAGCGGGCTTGCAGGCCATTGCCACGGCGCGGCGCTTGGGCGCGATGATCGATGCCTACGACGTGCGCGCGGCGGCGAAAGAGCAAGTGGAATCCTTGGGCGCGAAATTCGTTACGGGCGTGAGCGGCGCGGAAGGCTCGGGCGGCTACGCGCGCGAGCTAACGGAGGAAGAGAAACAGCAGCAGCAAGAAAAACTGGCGGCGGTTGTCGCCGCGGCGGACGCGGTGATCTGCACCGCCGCGATCCCCGGCCGCCCGGCGCCGAAAATCATCAGCGCCGCCATGGTCGGCCGCATGAAGCCGGGCGCGGTGATCGTCGATCTGGCGGCGGAAACCGGCGGCAATTGCGAGCTAACCATGCCGGGCGAAACCATTCGCACGGCGAACGGCGTCATCATCCACGGCCCGCTGAATGTGCCGGCGACGATGCCGATTCATGCCTCGGAAATGTACGCGAAGAATTTGTTCAACTTGCTGTCGCCGTTCATCAAAGACGGCAACTTCGCGCTGGATTTTGAAGACGACGTGATCAAGGGCTGTTTATACACCCACGCGGGAAAGATCGTTCATGAGGCGACACGCAACGTCGTCGACGGCAGTTAATTTCGAGGTGTCACTCCCGCGTGCCCTCGGGCACGGGAGTCCATTTTTCGACGAGCATGGATTCCCGTTTTCACGGGAATGACTTTAGGGGAAATAAAATGATAGAAGGATTCACCGCTTTATATATCTTCATGCTCGCCGCATTCACCGGCTATGAAGTCATCTCGCGTGTGCCGGTGATTTTGCACACGCCGCTCATGTCCGGCTCGAACTTCATTCACGGCATCGTGCTAGTGGGCGCAATGGTCGCTCTGGGCCGCTCGGAAACCGGATTGGAACAGGCGATCGGCTTTTTCGGCGTTGCGCTCGCGGCGATGAACGCCGTCGGCGGCTACGTGGTGACGGAGCGCATGCTCGGCATGTTTACCAAGAGCATCAAAAGGAGCGCGAAATGAGTTGGTTCGTACAAGCTAGCTATTTCGTCGCGGCGGGGCTGTTTATCCTCGGCCTGAAGGGCATGAGTTCGCCGCTGTCGGCGCAGAAGGGCATCATCTGGGCGGGCGTGGGCATGGTGCTCGCGACCCTGGTCACCTTCCTCGATCCGCAGATCCACGGCGCCGCTAATTATGTCTTGATGATCATCGCCATCGGCATCGGCGGTGGCCTCGCCTGGGTGTCCGGCAAGCGCGTGGCGATGACCGATATGCCGCAGATGATTGCCATCTACAACGGCATGGGCGGCGGCGCGGCGGCAGCGATCGCGGCGGTGGAATTAGTGCGCATCGGTGGTACGCCGGTAACGGAACTTCACTCGACCGTCACACTCATGCTCGCGGTAGCCGGCGCGCTGATCGGCTCGGTCTCTTTCTCCGGCAGCGCCATCGCGTTTGCCAAGCTGCAAGGCTGGATGAACAAGACCTATCAATTGCCGCTACATCAAATCGTCAGCCTGGGAAGTCTGGCGGCAGCGGTGATCCTTGGCATGATTATCATCATGAACCCGCACACCAGCGGCTTCGTGATCTTCCTGTTCTTCGTGTTGGCCTTGGTGTACGGCGTGTTGATGACCGTCCCCATCGGCGGCGCCGACATGCCGGTGGTCATTTCGCTGTTCAACGCACTGACCGGTTTAGCCGTGGCCTTTGAAGGGTTCGTATTGCAAAACGCCGCGATGATTATCGCCGGCACCGTAGTCGGCGCCGCGGGAACTTTGCTTACGCAATTGATGGCGAAAGCGATGAATCGTCCGATCACCAAGCTGCTGGCGCCAGGCCCAGTGGCGACGTCGACCGGCGAAGTGCAAGGCACGCAGAAGGCTATCGAAGCGCAGGACGCCGCGATCCAAATGGCCTACGCCGCGAAAGTCGTGATCGTGCCGGGCTACGGCATGGCCGTCGCCCAAGCGCAGCATAAGGTCTGGGAGATGGCCCAGTTGCTGGAGGAAAAAGGCATCGAAGTGAAGTTCGCGATCCACCCGGTCGCGGGCCGCATGCCAGGCCACATGAACGTGCTCCTCGCCGAAGCGGGCGTGCCGTACGACAAGATTTTCGATCTGGATGAAATCAACGCCGAGTTTCCCAACACCGATGTCGCGCTCATCATCGGCGCGAATGACGTCGTCAACCCAGTCGCCCGCACCGATCCCGGCTCACCGATCTACGGCATGCCGATCCTGAATGTCGACTACGCAAAAAACGTCATCGTCATCAAACGCGGCAAAGGCTCAGGCTTCTCCGGCATAGAAAACGCACTGTTCTATATGGACAACACACGAATGTTTTACGGCGGCGGCCAGGAGGCCGTGAATCAACTCATCCAACAGCTTAAGCAGTTGTGATGATCGAGTCAGGGGCCATGCCCAGCTTGGCTAGGGGTGGCGTATGCCTGGAGAGCCACCCGGCCAGGCCGGTTATGTTGCGAGCCCCTTTCTCATGAAAATCCTTACGGAAATTTACGGATTTTTTGCATTGCTGGGAAACCCGCACGCGCG
>JAYTGZ010000042.1:0-5690 GCA_043733025.1 Pseudomonadota bacterium
TGATCGCTGGTCTAATTAGCGCGGCGGCGGTGTGGACGGCGGCGATGAATCGCCGCGCGCCGACGGTCACGCTGATCGCGGCCGGCAGTCTCGCTTTCCTGGTGTGCGCCATGTTCGGCTATCAGGCTTATTCGCCCATGCGCTCGTCCCGTGAAATGGTGGAACTGCTGCGGCCGATGTTGCGCGCCGGATCATCTATTTTTAGCGTCAACACTTACGATCAGACTTTTCCATTCTATCTCAATCGCACCGTGACCTTGGTTACCTATGCGGATGAGTTCGCGTTAGGGCAACGCCAGGAGCCGGAAAAGTCCATCGCGACCCTCGCCGAATTCGCCACGCGGTGGCAGCGCGAGGAGCATGCCATCGCGCTGATGAGCCACGAATCCTACCATCAAGCCATCGGCCAATTCGCCCTGCCGATGCAGGTCATCGCGCGCACGCCGCGACGAATTTTGGTGGAGAAGCGATAATACGCTTATGAAAGCTCTCGAATTCGCCCTTGTCCTCACCGGCGTGTTGTTGAATGCGGCCGCGCAATTGCTGTTAAAAGCCGGCGCGCGCCACGTCGGCGCGTTTGAATTTTCCGTCGCCAATGTCATCCCGGTCGGCGCCAAACTCATCACCAATTGGCCCATCATCGGCGGCCTCGGTTGCTACGTCGTCAGCGTGGTGGTGTGGGTCTTGGCGCTTTCGCGGGTTGACGTGAGCATTGCCTATCCGATGCTCTCCATCGGTTATGTGGTCAATGCCGGGCTGGCGTGGTGGCTGTTCGGCGAGGCGGTCACGCCCATGCGCATGATCGGCATCGCCATCATTTGTATCGGCGTCTTCATCGTGGCGCGCAGTTGATGGCTTTTCTCCCATTTACTCGCCCAACCATCGACGAAGCCACCATCGCGGCGGTGGGTGAGGTGCTGCGCTCCGGTTGGATCACCAGCGGACCGAAACTGAAAGCCTTTGAAGCGGCCTTGTCGCAACGCTACGGCGGCCGCCCCGTGCGAGCGCTAAACTCCGCCACCGCTGCGCTGGAATTGGCGTTGCGCCTGTGCGCGATCGGCCCCGGCGATGAAGTGATCACCACGCCGTTGTCGTGGGTGGCGACGGCCAATGTCATCCTCGAAGTCGGCGCGACACCGGTGTTCGTCGACGTCGACACCGCCACGCGCAATATCGATCTCAACGCGGCGGAACGCGCCGTCACGCCGCGCACGCGGGCGATCATCCCGGTCGATTTGGCAGGCCTGCCGGTGGACCGCGATCGTTTGTATGCCATCGCGCGTACACACAAACTCCGAGTCATCGAAGACGCCGCACAGTCCATCGGCGCTAATTGGAACGGCCGCGAGATCGGCCGCGAGGGCGATCTCATCGCCTTCAGCTTTCACGCCAACAAAAACATGACCACGGCGGAAGGCGGTTGTCTGGTGATGAACAGCGACGAGGAAGCGTGTTTGTTCGAGAAACTGCGTCTGCAAGGCGTGACGCGCCAGGCCGACGGTGGCATGGATGTCGACGTGCTCGGCGGCAAGTCCAATCTGACGGACATCGCCGCGGCAATCGGCCTCAATCAACTGGCGCAGCTCGACGAATTCAACAGCAAGCGCCGCGATCTGGTGCGGCGTTATTTCGAACGATGGGATGATGACTGGGGATTTGATCTACCACCGAAAGATTTCGAACAATCGAACTGGCATATGTTTCAGCCACTGTTGCCGCGCTCGCGCATGCGAATCACGCGGGGTGAATTCATCGAGCGAATGAAGCAGCGCGGCATCGGCGTGGGTGTGCATTACCCTGCGATGCATCTTTTCACGCTCTATCGTGCGCGCGGCTGGAAGGCGGGCGATTTTCCGAATGCGGAAGACATCGGCAATCGCACGGTCACGCTGCCACTCTTTCCCGCCATGGCTTGCGCCGATGTCGATCGAGTGTGCGACACCGTTTCAGAGGTGTTGAAGTCGTGATTACTCCTAAGTTCTCGGTGGTGATTCCGGTCTTTAATGAAGAAGCGACACTGGTTGCGCTGTTTGACCGGCTCTATCCCGCGCTCGATGCACTCAAGCGGACTTACGAAGTCATTTTTGTGAACGATGGTTCCCGTGACCGTAGCGCGGCTCTGCTCGCCGATCAACACGCACGGCGCCAGGACGTGACCCGCGTGATCCTATTCAACGGCAACTTCGGTCAGCATCGCGCTATTCTCGCGGGCTTCGAGCACGCGCGCGGCCAATGCGTAATAACGCTGGATGCCGACCTGCAGAATCCGCCGGAGGAAATCGGCAAGTTCCTAGCGAAAATCGACGCAGGTAACGACTATGTCGGCTCCATTCGCGAAGAACGTAACGACCGGTTATGGCGGCGCGTTGCCTCGCGGCTGATGAACCAGTTTCGTAAGCGCATCACCCACATTGAAATGACCGATCAAGGCTGCATGATGCGCGCCTATAGCCGGCGCATTGTCGATACCATCAATCAGTGTCGCGAAATGAATACCTTCATTCCGGCGCTGGGCTATTCCTTCGCCCAGAATCCGACCGAAATCGTGATTAAGCATGAACCGCGCTTTGCCGGCGAGACCAAGTACCCGTTGTATAAACTGATCCGTCTCAATTTCGATCTGATGACGGGTTTTTCGATCGTGCCGCTGCAGTTATTTAGCATGGGTGGCATGATCATCTCGGTGCTGTCGGGCCTGTTGGTGACAATTCTGTTCCTGCGCCGGCTGATCATCGGCCCGGAAGAGGGTGGTTTGTTCACGCTGTTCGGCATCGCGTTTTTCCTGATCGGTATCGCCTTGTTCGGGATCGGCCTGCTCGGTGAATACATCGGCCGTATCTACCAGGAAGTGCGTCATCGGCCGCGTTACTTGATTGCGGCGATCCTGGAGAACAACTCCGACAATGCCTAGCGCCGTCGTGTTCGCGTATCACAATGTCGGCGTGCGCTGTTTGCAGGCGTTGTTGGCGCGGGGCGTGGATGTTCGGCTGGTGGTGACGCACGAAGACACGCCCGGCGAGAATATTTGGTTCGCGAGTGTGAAGACCCTGGCGGAGGAACTGGGATTGCCCGTGATCACCCCGGACGATCCCAACACCGATCAAATCGTAGCTCGAGTGCGCGCGGCGCAACCAGACTTTTTGTTTTCGTTTTACTATCGCCAGATGTTGCAGCCATCGTTGCTGCGGATCCCATCGCGTGGCGCCTACAACATGCATGGCTCGCTGCTGCCCAAGTATCGCGGCCGCGTGCCGGTGAATTGGGCGATCATCCAGGGCGAGACCGAGACGGGTGCGACGCTTCATGTCATGGCGGAAAAGCCCGACGCCGGGGCCATCGCCGATCAGACCGCCGTGCCGATTTTGCCGAACGACACGGCGCGAGAGGTGTTCGACAAAGTCGTCGTCGCGGCGGAGATAACGCTGAGTCGTTGCCTACCCGCGCTGCTCAATGGACGCGCAACGTTCACGCCGCAGGATTTATCCCAAGGCGGATATTTCGGCGCACGCAAGGCGGCGGATGGCCGCATCGATTGGGCATTGCCGGCGCGTGACATCCACAATCTAGTACGCGGCGTGACGCGGCCTTACCCCGGCGCGTTCAGCGACACCGCGCAGGGCCGGCTGGTGCTGTGGCGCACGTTGTTGCTGCCCGCCACCGATGCCGGTGCGCCCGCCTTAATGCTAAAAGACAGCCACATTATCGCCCGCTGCGGTAGCGGCGGCGTGCTCAGAATTCTGGAAGCCGAATTGAACGGACAAACCCTCACACCGGCCTTGCTGCCGGTTGCACTGAATTAGGAAAAACCATGAAGAAAATACTGATACTCGGCGTAAACGGTTTTATCGGCCATCACCTGTCGCTACGCATTATGCAGACCACCGACTGGCAGGTGTTTGGCATGGACATGAACGATGATCGCCTCGCCGACGTGGCCGAGAATAAGCGCTTTCATTTTTTCGAGGGCGATATCACCATCAACAAGGAATGGATCGAATACCACGTGCGCAAGTGCGACGTGGTGCTGCCGCTGGTGGCGATCGCCACGCCGGCGCTGTATGTGAAGCAGCCGTTACGAGTGTTCGAGTTGGATTTCGAGGCGAACCTTGGCATCGTCCGCGCCTGCGTCAAATATAAGAAGCGCGTGATTTTTCCCTCGACGTCGGAAGTCTACGGCATGTGTAGCGACGCGGAGTTCGATCCCTACGCGTCGAACATGGTCTATGGCCCGATCAATAAGCCACGCTGGATCTACGCCTGCGCGAAGCAGATGATGGACCGGGTGATTCACGCCTACGGCGAACATGAAGGGTTGGATTACACTTTGTTCCGGCCCTTTAACTGGATCGGCAGCGGGCTCGATTCCATCCATACGGCGAAGGAGGGCAGTTCACGAGTCATCACCCAGTTTCTCGGCCACATCGTGCGCGGCGAAGACATTAAGCTGGTGGACGGTGGCGCGCAGAAACGGACCTTCACCTATATCGACGACGGCATCGCGGCGCTGATGAAGATTATCGAAAACAACAATGATAGAGCGACGCGCGGTATCTACAACATCGGCAATCCGGCGAACAATCACGCGGTGCGTGAGCTGGCGGAAATGATGCTCAAACTCGCCGCGGAATATCCCGAATACCGCGACAATGCAGCGAAAGTGAAGCTGGTGGAAACCACTTCCGGCGAATACTACGGCGCGGGTTACCAAGACATCCAGCACCGCGTGCCGAAGATCGAAAACACCATGCGGGACCTCGACTGGAAGCCGCTCACCAACATGGATCAGGCGCTGCGCGGTGTGTTCGACGCCTATCGCGGCCATGTGGCTGACGCGCAAGACCTGGTGAATTGAAATTAGCGCTGAAGATCGATGTCGACACCTATCGCGGCACCCGCGAGGGCGTGCCACGGTTGGTCGAGTTGTTGCGGCGCCAGCGGGCGGACGCCACTTTTCTTTTTAGCCTGGGCCCCGACAACACGGGACGCGCCATCAAACGCGTTTTCCGGCCGGGGTTCATGAGTAAAGTTTCGCGCACGTCAGTCGTTGAACACTACGGCCTCAAGACGCTGATGTACGGCACCTTGCTGCCGGGGCCCGACATCGGCCGCACCTGCGCCGGGTTGCTGCGATCGGTGCGCGACGCCGGTTTCGAAGTGGGAATCCATACCTGGGATCACATCCGCTGGCAGGATCATGTGGCTGGGAAGGATTTAGCATGGACTGCCGCCGAGATGCAAAAATCCGTGCGGCGCTTCGAAGAAATTTTCGGCGAGAAGCCGCGCACCCACGGGGCGGCCGGCTGGCAGATGAACGATCACGCCTACCGATTGGAACAGGAATTTGGCTTCGACTATGCCTCCGATGGCCGCGGCGCCGAGCCATTCTTGCCAGTGGTGGCAGGGCAAATGCTCAAGGTAGCGCAACTGCCGACTACCTTGCCAACGCTTGACGAACTCATCGGCCTTAACGGTTTGACTGCGGACAACGTTCACGAACATTTGCTGCGGCTTACCGCCACGCCTAGTGGTGATCACGTCTACACATTGCATGCGGAGCTAGAAGGGATGCGATTGCTGCCGGTGTTCGAGCGCTTGCTCGCAGGCTGGCGCGAGCAAGGCTATCAACTCATCAGCGTGCGCAAACTATTCGCGTCCCTCGATCTTGCCCGATTGCCGAAACACCTAGTAGC
>JAYTGZ010000043.1:0-13251 GCA_043733025.1 Pseudomonadota bacterium
ATCGGGCGGCAGCTCGGCCACGCCTTGCAATGGGCCGTTGACTCCCTGTCGGCCGAACACCGCGCCGTCATTGAACTGGCATTTGCGGAAGACTATTCCTACCAAGAAATCGCTACGACGCTCGCGTGTCCCGTGAATACAGTCAAGACCCGAATGTTCTACGCGCGCAAGCATCTTGGCGTTTTGCTTGCACGCTACGAAGGCGGCGCTCAAACAATAGCGAGGAGTAACCTGTCATGACAACACAATCGAATATTGAAAACCGAGATCACGATTACGTGTGGGAGCTATTGCCTTGGTATGTGAACGAGGGCTTGAGCGCTCAAGAAGTGAACGAAGTCGAGGCGCACCTAAAGGGCTGTCCGGCATGTCAAAGTGAAGTCGCGCGCTGCCAAGCCCTGAGCTTGTCGGTCAAGACAAATCAACGAGATGTCTGGACGCCGTCGGCGCCACATTTTGCCAAAGTGCGTGCCAGCGTCGATGCACTCGAAGACCGGCGAATCAAATCCCAAGACTCGTCCGGATGGTTCGCCAAATGGTTCCCGTGGCTCAACGATACACCGCGGCCCGCGCGCTTCACTCTCGCTTTGCAGGGCGCGCTCGTCGTCGCGTTGTCTACAACCTTGCTGGTCCGCGCGCTTGCTCCCACGGAGGCCTACCAAACGCTATCGAACCCTGCCGAACGCTTGGCAGTGACTGGACAACAGGTGCGCTTGGTCTTTGCTGAAGATATAACCGAGAAAGAAATTCGAAGGTTACTGCTCGGGATTCAAGGGCGATTGGTTGCGGGTCCGTCGTCGCTGGGCGTATATACGATCGCACTGGAATCACCGAGTTCGAATACTCAGCCTAGCCGCCTAGCGCTCGCCCAACTTCGGGCCCATCCTAAAGTACGTCTGGCGGAATTGGCTAGCGTAAGAATGGAATGACTAAATCGCGGCTGAAAATTTGGTTTTTCCCGGCGCATTGGGTTGTCGCCGTTGCGCTTATTCTTTCCGGGTGCGCGGCGACGGACAGGCGCGCGGAGCGGTCGTCGGATATACCGAAGCAGTTGCAGACCCGCCAGATTATTGTCACGCTCGGCGATGCCGCACCAGAGCAATGGGTGGCTGTGGCGAAGGCATTGAGCGAGGACTATCGGTTGCGCGAGGTAGGTAACTTCCCTTTGAGTTCGATCCGCGTCCAATGCATTGTCTACCAAATACCCGAGGATCAACTGTTGGAAAGCGTCGTTGAACAACTCGGACGCGATCCTCGCGTCGAATCGGTGCAAACCAATCAAGTGTTCGCAGGCGTGCAAGGCAGCCACAGCGATCCCTATGCCACTCTGGAGTATGGCGCGACGGCAATACGCGCGGACCGAGCGCATCGCGTGAGCACCGGAAAGGGCGTGCGCGTAATGGTGATCGATACGGGCATCGACAAGGATCATCCGGACCTGCGTGGCCGGATCATGAAGGTGGCCAATTTTGTCGAGGGTGGCGAGAAATCGTTTGCCCAAGATCTGCATGGCACGGCGGTTGCCGGTATCATCGGCGCACGCGCGAATGACGGCGTGGGTATTTTCGGCATCGCGCCGGACGCCGAATTAATGGCGGCAAAAGCGTGCTGGTATCCGAAAGCGCAAAACGGCGCGGCGCTGTGTAGCAGTTGGACGCTCGCCAAGGCGCTCGATTTTGCCATCACATCGGATTCACACATCATTAACATGAGCCTCAGCGGACCGGCCGACACTTTATTGGAACGTTTGATCCACAATGCCAGTGGGAGGGGAATAATCATCGTCGCCGCCGCGGCGCAGGACGCCGATGCGCCGGGATTCCCAGCCCTAATGCACTCCGTAACGGCCGTCGTCGCATGCAACGCCAAGGCGGAAGTGCGTGTACCGGTATGGGCCAAAGGTAAAATATTGCTCGCGGCCCCCGGCATAGAAATTCTGACGACGGCGCCAAGGGAGAGTTATGATTTTCTTTCGGGTAGTTCGCTGGCCGCCGCCCACGTGACCGGTGTTATCGCGCTGTTGCTGCAACACCGGCCGGGGCTTCCACAAAGCGAACTCTGGGTACTGCTAACCGAAACCGCGCGACCCGTCGCTACTCCATTAGGTGCGACCGAGGCGGTCGTCGGCGTAGTCGATGCCTGCGCGGCACTTGGGAAACTGTTGGGACAGTCTCAATGTTTTTGAGTGGTGCGGCGGGCCCTTTACTGAAGCCATGGTTATCCTGGAGGGCGCAAAAAGCCGGCAATCCATTCCTGGCAATAACGTCGCTCGCGTTGCTCGGTGTTATGACGACAACCGCGGCGGAGGATAGCCTTGTTGAGGCCGTCATCGGCGGCACACCCGATATATTCTTGCGATATCGCTTTGAGCGGGCAGATGACGCCAGACCAGGGTTGAAGCGCGCCTATGCGTCTACCTTGCGAACTGCATTAGGCTATCAGACGGGAACATTCCACGGCTTCAGCGCTTACGGCCAATTCGAAGATGTGCATACAATCGGCGAAGACCGCTACAACGACGGTGGCTCGAACCAAGTGAATGATCGCGCGGCGGTCGTCGATCCCCAAGGCAATGAGATCAATCAGGCATTCCTCCGCTTCAGCGGTGTTCCGAAAACGCTGCTTGCTTACGGCCGCCAGGAGATCACCCATCGCGAAGCACCGCTGCATCGCTTTATCGGCAACGTGTTATTCCGGCAAAATTTTCAGAGCTTTGATGCGTTTCGCGTGTTAAATTTGTCATTGCCGCAAGCCACTATCGATTATGCCTACGTGTGGAACGTCAACCGTATTTTCGGCGAAGACAATCCGTTGCCCGATGCCAGCGACTTTCCCATGCATAGTCATTTTCTCAATGTGCAGTACGGCGGCCTTGCGTTCGCCAAGATCGAAGGCTATGGCTATCTGCTTGACTTCGATAGCGCGACTGCACGGCGTTTTTCAACGGCGACTTTGGGGCTGCGCGTCCAAGGTGATTATGCGCTGGCGTCGAAAACGAAATTGATCTACGCTGCCGAAGTCGCAAATCAACGGGACTTTGGCAGTAATCCCAACGACGTAAGGGTCAACTATTTCGCGGGTGAGTTGGGCCTAAGCCAGACGATCGGTGGTGTCATAGAAGCACTGGGTCTCAAGCTGAGTGTCGAGCAGTTGGCTGGTAAGGGCGGTGTTCAGGCGTTTCAAACGCCACTCGGAACCAATCACGCGTTTCAGGGTTTTGCCGATCGTTTTCTAATCACGCCCGGTGATGGTATTCGCGATATCTTCGCGACGCTCAATATGAAGGCATTCGGCGCCCAATTTTCAACGAGCTATCACGTCTTCAGTTCAGATCGTGATGACTATCGCTATGGTGCGGAGTGGGATTTCTTAGTCGAACGAGTCATTGCCAAGCGATTCCTTGCCGGATTGAAGTTCGCGGACTATCGCGCCGACCGTAACGCGCTCAACGTCGCGCGAAACACGACCACCGAGCAGGCATTCGATCTAACGCGGTTCTGGGCCTATTTACAGTTCAAGTATTAACCTTAGAAACGTCAGTTGACCGCTTTTACGGTCCCCCTGCGAAGAACAAACGTCAGTCACTATTAAACCACGGCGAACTCCAACAGCAGATCTTTTGCGGCAACTGCGTCGCCCGGCTTAACGTGGATGGCTTTGATGGTGGCGGCCCGTTCCGCGCGCAGCATGCTTTCCATTTTCATCGCTTCAATGGACACCAGCGGATCGCCTTTCTTAACCGGCTGACCTACTTTCACGGCGACAGTGACGATGCCGCCCGACATGGGCGCGCCGAGGTGGTTGGGATTACCTGCGTCGATCTTGGGCCGTTGTTTTGCCGCTACCGCCACTCCGGCCTTGTGCACGCGCACCACGCGCGACTGGCCGTTGAGTTCGAAGAATAGCCGGGCGTCACCTTCTTCATCCAACTCGGCATTACCTTGAAGGCGTATCACTAACGTCTTGCCGCGATCGATATCGACGGCAATCTCTTCGCGGTCGTTGAGGCCGTAGAAAAACGCGCTGGTCGGCAGCACCGATATGTCGCCGTAATCGTGCAAATGGGCGGCGTAGTCGCGGAACACTTTCGGATACATGAGGTACGACGCTAGGTCGCGGTCGCTGATTTCGCGACCGACAAGTTTCTCCGCGTCGGCGCGCGTGGCATCGAGATCGGCGGCCGGCATGAATTTGCCGGCGCGGCCTTTCAGCGGCTTCTCGCCTTTGAGGATTTTCTTCGTCAGCGCCTTCGGAAATCCATCCGCCGGAAAACCGAGTTCACCCTTGAACATCGACACAACAGAGTCGGGGAACGCCACTTCGCGTTCGGGATCGAGTACCGCTTCCGCGGACAAATCATTCGCCACCATGAACAGCGCCATGTCGCCTACAACTTTGGATGTGGGCGTGACTTTGACGATGTCGCCGAACAGCAGGTTTACCTCGGCGTAGGCGGTTGCGACTTCCGGCCAGCGATGCTCCAAGCCCATGGCGCGCGCCTGTTCGCGCAAGTTGGTGTATTGTCCGCCGGGCATCTCGTGTCGATACACGTCCGACGTGCCGGCACGCATATCCGCCTCGAACGGCGCGTAGTAACGACGCACAGCTTCCCAATAGTGCGACAAGGTCTTGAACGCATCTAGGCTGATACGCGGATCGCGTCCCGATCCTTGCAGCGCTGCAGCGACGGAGCCAAGGTTCGGCTGGGATGTAAGACCGCTCATCGCATCCATTGCGCCGTCGACCGCGTCGACGCCTGCATCGATGGCGGCGAGTACGCTAGCCGCGCCGATGCCGCTGGTGTCATGGGTATGGAAATGGATGGGCAGGCAGATTTCTTGTTTGAGAGCTTTCACCAGCGCATGGGCGGAGCGCGGGCGGCACACGCCCGCCATGTCTTTGATTCCAAGCACATGGGCGCCGGCTTTTTCCAGCGCTTTCGCCATGTCGACGTAATATTTGAGGTTGTACTTTGTGCGCGTTTCGTCAAACAGATCACCGGTGTAGCAGATCGCCGCCTCACACAGTGCGCCGCTCTCGACTACCGCGTCGATGGCCACGCGCATATTTTCCACCCAGTTGAGCGAATCGAACACGCGGAAAATATCGATGCCTTCCTTTGCCGCTTGTTGGACAAAGTAACGCACCACATTGTCGGGATAATTGGTGTAGCCGACCGCGTTGGACGCACGCAGCAACATCTGGAAAGCGATGTTCGGAATCGCCGCGCGCAATTGTCCAAGCCGCTCCCAAGGATCTTCTTTCAAGAAGCGCATGGCGACATCAAACGTCGCGCCGCCCCAGCACTCCAGCGAGAATAATTCTGGCGCCAGCCGCGCGTAATAAGGCGCGATGGGCAACATGTCGCGGGTACGCATGCGGGTGGCGAACAGCGATTGGTGCGCATCGCGCATTGTCGTGTCTGTTAGCAAAACACGCGTTTCTTTTTTCATCCACTGGGCAAATTTTTCTGGGCCCAGTTCCTTTAACTTATCACGGGTGCCTATAGGAATCGGCTGCGTGAGATCGAAACGTGGCAGCGCCGCCGCGGCGATGATGCCTTCGGGTGCTTTGCGGCCTTTCATTTCCGGGTTGCCGTTGACGACCACATTGCCGAGAAAGCGCAACAACTTGGTCGCACGGTCGCGTCGCGTCGTGATGCGGAATAGTTCCGGGGTATCGTCGATGAAGCGCGTGATGCAAGTGCCGGCGACGAACTGCGGATGGCGAATAACGTTTTCCAGAAATTGCAGATTGCTCGCCACGCCTCGAATACGGAACTCACGCAGCGCGCGATCCATGCGCGCGATGGCCTCATTGCTACTGTCGCCCCAGGCAGTGACTTTCACCAGCAGCGAATCGTAGTAGGGAGTGATCACCGCGCCGCTATAAGCGGTCCCGCCGTCGAGGCGGACGCCGAAGCCCGCCGCGCTGCGGTAAGCGAGAATGCGGCCGTAGTCCGGTGTGAAATTCTTTTCCGGGTCCTCTGTCGTCACGCGGCATTGCAGCGCGTGGCCGTTCAAACGCAACTCGGTTTGGCGCGGCAAGTGGGAATTCGGTGCGCCGATACGCGCGCCTTCGCTGACGCGTATCTGCGATTTAACGATGTCGACGCCGGTCACTTCTTCCGTAACCGTATGCTCGACTTGAATGCGTGGATTGACTTCGATGAAATAGAATTCGCCACTGTCCGCGTCCATCAAGAATTCCACCGTGCCGGCGTGGGTATAGTTTGCCGCGTGGGCGAGCTTGAGCGCGGATTCGCACAAGGCCGTACGTTGCGTATCGTTCAGGTAGGGAGCAGGCGCTCGCTCGACGACTTTTTGATTGCGTCGCTGCACCGTGCAATCGCGCTCGAACAGATGAACTAGATTGCCGTGGGTATCGCCGAGGATCTGCACCTCCACATGGCGCGCGCGGCGTACCAGTGTCTCCAGATACATCTCGTCGTTACCGAAGGCGGCCTTCGCTTCGCGGCGCGCCACGTCCAATAATTCAGTGAGATCTTGCGCCGATTCGATCACGCGCATCCCGCGTCCACCTCCACCCCAACTCGCTTTGAGCATCAAGGGATAGCCGATCTTATCCGCAAGTTTTTTTGCTTTCGCAAGATCCTGCGGCAAGGCGCGCGTCGCTGGCACTACCGGAATGCCCGCCTGCTCGGCCAGTTCGCGCGCGGCGACCTTATTGCCTAACAGGCGCATCACGCTTGGCTTGGGGCCGATGAAGACGATGCCGTTGTTTTCGCAGGCCTCGGCGAAATCCGGATTCTCCGAGAGAAATCCGTAACCCGGATGAATGGCATCGACCTGTGCTTCCTTGGCGATGCGGATGATGTCGTCGATATCCAAATAGGCTTGGATCGGCTTTTTACCCGCGCCGACCAGATAGCTCTCATCTGCCTTGAAACGATGCAGCGCAAAGCGGTCTTCGGTGGAGTAAATCGCGACCGTGCGGATGCCCATCTCGGCGGCAGCGCGCATGACACGGATGGAGATCTCACTACGGTTCGCGACGAGAATGCTATGTATGGGAGTCATGCTGATCTAGTTGTTGTAAAGACAAGACGTTAATGGGATTGATGCTTCGCAGCATAAGTATACTTATTTTTTGTTGCCCGATAACTACATGAGCGCGTGCGTTCAAGCAATGGCTCCAACGGTACGCCTATGCGATTGCCATCGCCACGAAAACCTGTCTCAATAGCGCTTTGCGCTATTGCTCAGAAAGACATGAAACTAACGACACAAATCGGCATTGTCGGGGGCTGGGCCCGCCGGAGATTCAGCGCATGTATTTGCAAGTCCATCCCACCGATAAAACGGAAAACTGGTCCGATGATCGCATCTGGGCGGAATTCCGCCAGCGCTTGGCCACACGCGACGGCTGGGCGCCAAACGAAGGGCGCATCTTCAGCAAGGTGATCGTCGGCATGCGCAGTTTCGTCGTTGAGCCGTTGCAATATGGCCGCCTATTCCTAGTCGGCGACGGGGCCCACGTTGTACCGCCGACTGGCGCGAAGGGTTTGAATCTGGCCGTGGCCGATGTCCGCGTGCTGGCGCGGGCGCTTACGGAATTCTATCGTTCGGGCCGCGGCGACTTGCTGGATCGATATTCCGAAACCGTGTTACGCCGAATCTGGAAAACCCAACGATTCTCCTGGTGGCTGACGTCCATGTTGCATCGCTTCCCGGGCGCCGATGCGTTTCAGTATCGAGTTCAGTTAGCGGAGTTGGGTTACGTCACGAGTTCCCATGCCGCAGCGACGACCTTAGCGGAAAACTACGTTGGATTGCCAATGGAATAGTGGTCTGGAAGGCCGATGGATACTGGCTCGCGGGCCAGGCGCTGCCAGGAGCCAAGCTGGGTGCGACACGTGGCGCACCTGCTCTTCGACTCAAGAAGCCATCGCATTACGCCGCCGCTTGCTGGCCCGCTTTCAAGCTACGAAAAACCGGACCCCACTGAGGGTGGCCTGCCTCGGCGGGCGCGAGGTTGAAGCGCGGATCTAGCGCGAACGCTTTGGCGAATTCACTGCGACATTGGTTCACGCGATTCGAGATGCAATGGATAAAAGCTAAATGCTTATGGGCGATGACCTGGCTCCTGCGGGTCAGTCCGTTATCGATCGCCTGTTGCAGGGAGGACGCGGCCCGCTTGTACTGTCCTTGATCATATTGCTTCAAACCGATTTGCAGAATCCGCTCGGCCGGGTTTCTGATTGCGGTTTGATTTTGCGTAACCCCCAACTCGACCACCGGCGCCGGGTTCGGCTGGGTGAGACTGCAGCCTCCGATCAGGAGAGAAATCAGCCATCCGTGAACAAGGAGCAATGGAAAACGCATGGCCGGCTTCAATCATTTGTCAAAGCGATGGGAGATTTGGAGCAACTCGTCCGGCCGGGCGTCAAGGGTGGCGTGGTACGGTAAGAAATCTGCGTTGCGTACTTCGATGTTGCGCTTGCCGGGGGTAAGCTTGATCTTGTGTATGGGTGGGGTGACGCCGACTTTTTTACCGTCGACATAGACTTCGCCCCAGGGCTTGATGGCCAACCTCAGCGTCGCCGCTTTGGCGATTGGTGCGGCGGCAACAACCTGTTTCGTGGATTCGGTCCGCTGGACTAAGGGGGCTTGAGGCGTGGATGACGTGATCGCATGATGGAAGTTGACCTTGGCGACGATTTCGGCGGCGTTCGCGGCAGACTCAGGTGCGAGGGCTGTGGACGCACCGGCATCCGCGGGCGATGGGAACGGCTCAACCGCGACGACGGCGGCGGCCGGAGCGGCTTGAGCTTCGCGTTTTGCCGCCCACTTGGCTTTCGTTGTCGCGGCTTTCGGCACATGAATCGCCGGCAGCGGATCGGAGGGCTGAATTTGGTAGATCGCAAACGCGCCTACGGCGACCATTGCGGACACCGCGGCGTAGCGCCAACGTAACCCACGCCGGGCTGTGGGGGCGAAAGCAGGTAGCGTCGACGGATTCAATACGGGCGGGGTTAGGGGTGACGTCGACGGGCGCGCGATTTGGTAGATGGCGAACGATTCGTCCGAGTCGTCGGAGAGGAACTCCCGATATTGCAACAAACCGTAGTCCTTCGAGATGCGCGCAAAGACGGTGTAGTAGGACCGTGAAATCAGAACTTCGCGGAGCAAACCGAAGCGCGCGACCCGCGCCGCATCCTCCACACCTACGCCGTTCACCTGCGGCACGCTCAACTCGTTCGTGCTCATGGTGACGGGACCTAGGTTGACGCCGACGTGCAGCGGCAAATCACGATAGGTTTCGTCGCCGGCTAAAACTTCCGACAATTGTTTTGCCAAGGCAAAACAATCCGTCGGGTCGCCCGGGAATAGCAAAACCACACTTTCCTCGCGGTCGACGCTGAGCAGGTCGCGGCTGTTGGCCAGCGCCAGCGCGCACTCCAGCAATTGCCGCATTTGGGTGGTGAATTGAATTTGCTTGAACACCGGATAATCGGCGTATCCGGCAATTTCCGCGAACAACACGCTCGCGATAAAGCTTTGTTCTTTTGGACCTTGGTTCGAGTGCAGTTCTTCCATGTCTCTTCTCCAGGCGGTATTGACGGCTATCTGTCTGCGCGCCGCGAACGTTTATTGATTCTAAAAAAATAGCGCGGGTTTTGCACTGGGTGGTTAATCCGGCAGCGAGATCATTATACCGCTGCCGCAGGCCGTCGGAAGCGCAAGGGGCGCATCCGATCTGAGATTCGTTTCATCCCATTGGGCTCTATCGAGACCGCCTTGGAGACCGCATGGATACGGGGTAGCCCTAGGCTAGCCACTGGCCTCGGGCCATTGGCTCTCAGGTTATGCATTGCCACGGGCCAAGCGGGATGCGGTGCCTGGCCCTGACTGAAAAAACCTACGTCTTTTTTATTCTGCGCCGCTTTTATTCACTTTTGCCGCCCACCATTACAATTGATTCCTGCAACGAATTAGTAACTCGGGACACTAGGAGCCTGTCGGACTTAAAGGAAATCGGCTGCAAAAGAGGCTGGGCGGTCCATGGCCCCAGGCCAGTGGCTAGCCCGGGGTGGCCTAAGGCCATAGGGCTACCCCGTATTTCGCCGCTTTCTTGGGCAATAGAACGACTATTGCCCGGCGAAGTCGTCAAAATCTGTCCTCGCGCAGCCTCTTTTTCGCTGCGATTCTTTAAGTCCGACAGGCTCCTAGTTGGTTTGGGCGATTTACCGCCTGCACAGTATAATGCTTAAGTCTAGAAACCGTACGGCGTCGAAGCCCATAAAGTCCAGCATGAGCACCACCGATATCATGAGCACCGAGGAACGCGAGCTCGCGTCACTTATTGTGTCCACTCTAAACCTGGAGGTGGACGCCGCCCAGATCGAACCCGAAGCGCCGCTGTACAAAGACGGACTGGGACTGGATTCCATCGATATCCTGGAAATCGCGCTCGCCATTTCCAAGACCTACGGCTTTCAAATGCGTTCGGACGACAGCGACAATATGAAGATCTTCAGTTCGCTGCGCAATCTGAGTCAACACATTCAAACCCAGCGCACCAAATAATTCAGATGGCGCAAAAAGCCGGGTGGCCGGCCACAGTCATCACGGTGCTGGCGATTCTTGGCTACCCCTTGGTGTTACATGTGTTTGTCGTCAAGAACGCCGCGGGTTGGCTGGGTATCGCCCTGGCGTTGTTGCCGGTCGCCGGATTTGTGCTGTGGTGTGTCAAACAATCGCGCCATCCCCTCATCGCCAGTGCCATCGTCGTGCTGATCGGGTTCGGTGTTTTGGCCGCGTGGTCCGCCAAGTTGATCGATTTCACCGCCGCCTACTATTTACCCCATGTGCTGTTCAATCTCGCGCTCATGATCCTGTTTGGCCACACTTTGTTACCGGGCCGCGAGCCGTTGATTACGCTATTTGCCCGCCAAGTGCATGGAACCGTTCCCCCAGAAATCGTCCACTACACGTTGCAAGTGACCTGGTTATGGACCTTGTTCTTCGCCGCGACGGTGGTGATGTCGCTACTGCTTTATCATTTCGCGCCGCTGCCGGTATGGTCCGTATTCGCCAACGTACTCAGCCTCCCGCTGGTGATCCTGGTGTTCGTCGGCGAGTATGTTTTCCGCATCTATCACATTCGCAATTTCCCCCACGTGTCCATCTTCAAGGGGGTGCAAGCGATGATCGACTATACCCAGGATAAATCGGAAGGCAAATAGTCACGCCGCCATGAGCACAATTCCACTGCTATGGCATGATCGTCGAGAGATGCCCGTGGCCTATCGGGGCAGCCTAGCGATATCGGCGGCCCAATTCCTGCAGGATGTTCGTAGCCTGGCCGGACAATTGCCCGATCGCGCCTACGTCATTAATTTGTGCGGCGACCGCTACCGTTTCGCGGTCGGATTGGCCGCCGCATTGGTGCGCCGGCAAATCAGTTTGCTGCCGCCTAACCATACACCCGCCATCGTCGCTGCTTTGCGACCGGACTATCCCGGTTTATACGGCCTTACCGATAGCCCGCTGGCGGAACTCGATCTCGAACGATTTGCCTTCCCGCCACTGCAAACGATGGCGGGCAATGCCTATGACGTGCCCGCGATTCCAGCGGAGCAAGTCGCCGCCCATGTCTTTACCTCCGGCTCGACGGGACGGCCCACCTCGCACTGCAAGACCTGGGGGGGGCTCGCCCGCGGAGCGCGCGCGCAAGCCGAGCGCTTTGCCCTGTCGGCAGGATCGAGCACAACGTTGGTCGGCACCGTCCCGCCGCAACACATGTACGGCCTGGAATCAAGTTTGATCCTGGCGCTGCAAAACGGCTTGTCTTTTTTCGCCGGCCATCCGTTCTATCCGGAAGATATCCGCGCCGCGCTCGCCGAGTTGCCCGGCGATCGCGTGCTGATCACCACCCCGTTTCACCTGCGCGCGCTGCTCAGTACCGGCGAGCCGCTGCCGCAATTGTCCTGCCTGGTCTGCGCGACCGCGCCGTTGCCCATGGATTTGGCGGAACTCGCCGAGTCTCGGTTCAACGTGCCCCTTTACGAGATCTACGGTTGCACCGAAGCGGGTCAAGTGGCCACGCGCCGCACCGTGGTGAGCCCGGTCTGGCAAACCTACCGCGATGTGCGCGTTTACCGGCGCGAAGAAAGCATCTACGCCCACGGCGGCGCGGTGGAACAAGAGGCGCAACTATTGGATGTGGTCGAGCCGATCGACGACGAACATTTCACCTTGCATGGCCGCACCGCCGATCTCATCAACATCGCTGGCAAACGCACGTCTCTGGCCAACCTAAACTATCATCTCAACGCCATCGACGGCGTCACCGACGGGATTTTCTATATGCCGGCGGAACAACACCACGGCGTTACGCGCCTCACGGCGCTAGTGGTTGCCCAGGGCCTGTCGGCGGAGCAGTTGCTCGCCTCGTTACGCAGCCGAATCGACGCCGCCTTCATGCCGCGCCCTATTTATTTCGTCGACGCTTTACCGCGTAATAGCACCGGGAAATTGCCTCAGGAGGCGGTCGCGAACCTCGTGCTAAGATTGCGCGAACAACACCCAGCGCGCTGACTCAGGATGCCTCGTTCCATCGATCACGTCGACTTCGTCATTCCCCGCGATCACCCCTCGACCCTCGGTCACTTTCCCGGCAACCCCATCGTTCCCGGCGCGATGCTGCTCTCTGAAGTGATCGGCGCCTGGGAAGGGCTGCTCGGCGCGCCCGTCGATCGCAGCGTCGTTAAGGTCGCGAAATTTCTCAGCCCTACCCGTCCCGGCGATGGTGTATCGATTCAGTTCGAGCGCGTCGGCGTCGACAGCGTCAAGTTCAATTGCGTTGTGAATGATACGACCGTGTTGACCGGCAGCTTAACCTATTCTCACGCCCAAGCATGACGAACCAATGGCTCGCTCAATCGGAACGCAGCAACGTGCTGGCAATACGTTCGCTGGTGTGGATCGCGACCACATTGGGGCGGCGAGTCGCGCAGTGGCTGCTGTATCCGATCTGCTTTTATTTCCTGGCGTTCTCCGTGCGAGCGCGACGGGCATCGCGGCATTATCTGCATCGGGTGCTGGGCCGGCCGGCCTCTTGGCGCGACGTGTTTCAACACTATTTCACGTTTGCCGCGGTGAATTTGGATCGCCTTTTTTTGCTGCGCGGCCGTTACGATTTATTCGATCTCCATTCGCACGGCGAAGCGCCGCTGCTTGAGCGAGTCGCGAGGAAACAAGGCGCGTTTTTGCTCGGCGCCCATAT
>JAYTGZ010000044.1:0-24127 GCA_043733025.1 Pseudomonadota bacterium
TGTTCGGCGGGCGCGGCGACGGCGAGCGCCCCAATCCGATAGTCGGCCTGATCGTGATGATCCTCGCGCCCCTTGCCGCAATGCTGAGTCAGATGGCGATCTCGCGTGCGCGCGAGTTCGAGGCCGATCGCGGCGGCGCCGAGATTTCCGGCGATCCGCGCGCGCTGGCGTCGGCATTGGATAAGATTCAGCGCTACGCCAAAGGTATTCCCTTGCCGGCGGCGGAAGCCCATCCGGAAACCGGCCAGATGATGATCATCAATCCCCTCTCCGGCGGCAATCTCGCTGGACTATTCAGCACCCATCCCGACACGGGGGAGCGTATTGCCCGGCTCGAGGCCATGGCGCGCGCTTGATTCTCATCCAGCGGCTGGCCAGCGGCGCTGTAAACGAAGTCCTGGCCGGGCGTAATCTCGATCATGTTTTACGAAAAATTTGGTCGCAACACGGCGCCTCGCTCACGCCTAGCGAGCGCGGTGCGATCCAAGATATTAGTTTCGGCTCATTGCGCTGGTATGGCGAACTGAAGGCTACCCTCGCGCAGTTATTGGCGCGTCCGCTTAAGGACGCGGACATCACGGCTTTGCTGGTGGTCGCCCTGTTCCAGTTGCGTTACAGCAAGGCGGCCGCCCACGCGGTGGTCGACCACGCGGTGCAGACCGTGGCGGTGCTGGGCAAGCCCCAGTTCAAGGGGCTGGTCAACGGTGTGCTGCGGAACTTTTTGCGCCAGAGCGAAGCGCTGATCGATGCGATTCAACACGACCCCGAAGCCCATTACTCCTATCCCAAATGGTGGATAGGAAAAATCCAATGCCAATACCCGGCGCATTGGGATGAGATCCTGACGGCGGGAAATCAGCATCCGCCCATGACATTGCGGGTCAATCGGCGCAAAACCAGCGTCGAAAGTTACTTGCGAAGGCTCTCCGAATTAGGCATCGAAGCGAGCCCATTGGATCACGCCGCCATCACCCTAACCCATCCCGTTTCGGTCGATCGGCTGCCGGGATTTTCCGAGGGACTCGTGTCGATACAAGACCACGCCGCCCAACACGCGGCGCGGTTATTGGATTTAGCGACCGGTTTACGTGTATTGGACTCTTGCGCCGCACCGGGCGGCAAGACCGGACATATCTTGGAAGCCGCCCATGTCGACCTGACCGCGATCGACAAAGACACCGAGAGAATGAAGCAAGTCGCTGCAACTCTCAGCCGGTTGGGGCTAAATGCCGTTCTAAAGACTGCGGATGCCGGCAAATTGGACGAATGGTGGGACGGCAGGCCGTTTGACCGTATCCTCTGTGATGCCCCCTGTACGGCCTCTGGAATCGTCAAACGCCATCCGGACATCAAATGGCTGCGCCGGGAGTCCGATGTTGCAAGATTCGCACAACAACAGGCACAACTGTTGGCCGTTCTATGGCGGACGCTGACCCCGGGCGGCAAATTGCTGTACGCTACTTGCTCCATCTTCGCTGAAGAGAACCACCGGCAGATCGCTGATTTTTGCCGCAACCATCCCGATGCCATGTTGCAACCCATTCCCGAAGGTGATAACCACGGCCTCCAGCTTCTGCCGAACGCGACGGCAGATGGGTTCTTTTACGGGTTACTGCGGAAGCACCCGCACGCCGGACGGCATTGATCGGCTAGCTCGCCGGTGGATATCGGGAGTGCGGACGTTGATCATTGCAGTCCTGCTTATTTCCACGCTGTCCGTGGCGGCGAGCTTAAGCGTCGGTAACGCGGCCATCGCACCGGGCAATGAGGGTTACTTTCTCAACGCTGATTTCAATCTCAGGCTAAATAGCACACTGGAAGATGCCTTGAGCCGCGGTGTCGTGCTGTATTTTGTGATCGAAGGCCGGCTTTGGCGCCCCCGCTGGTGGTGGTTCAACGACACCGTGACTGCGATCCAAGAGACGCGCAAGCTTTCGTATAATTCCTTAACGCGTCAGTATCGTTTGAGTAGTGGCCCTCAGTACCAGAACTTCTCGGCACTCGACGATGCCGAAACTGTTTTAAGCCAAGTGCGAAACTGGAAAATCTCCGATGCGCTAAGTTTGAACAAAGGCAATCGATATCGCGGATCCGTCCGCATGTGGCTGGATGTGACACAGTTGCCTAAACCCTTTCAAGTGAAAGCGGTGACGACCAAGGATTGGAATTTGGATTCCGAAGAGTTTTTATTTGATGTCAATCTCTGAGCAAGGCCGAGCCCGCAGCCTACGCTGGCTAATCGCCGTTTGCGCCGGCCTCGGCATCGGCTTGGTCTACTTGATATCGGAAGCAAGTTCCAATACCTCGTTGTTCGCCCGTAGTTACCCCTGGCTGTTGGCAACCGGCGGCATGCTGGCACTCGGGCTAATCCTGATCATTTCCTACCAACTGTGGCTGTTGCGGCGCAAAGTCAAAGGCCATGTGTTCGGTTCGCGTTTGACCCAACGGCTGCTGGTTATCCTGGCGCTGATGGCCTTGATTCCGGGCATTTTGGTCTACGTGTTGTCGGTGCAGTTCCTGTCGAAGAGCATCGAATCCTGGTTCAACGTTAAAGTAGAAAAGGGTCTGGAGAGCGGCCTCAATCTCGGCCGCACGACCTTCGATCGGCTGCTTAGCGAACTCGAAGCCAAGGCCGCATACATGGGCGGACAGCTCGCGGAAGTGGCGCCGGGCGAGGAAGTGTTTTCCGTGAATCAGTTGCGGGAGGAAAGCGGGGTCGAAGAGGTGACGCTTGTCAGTGCCCGCGGCAAACTCATCGCCTTCGCCGGCAGCGAGCGCGTTGGCCTGGCGCCCGACCTGCCCGCCGCGAAGATTTTGCGCCAAGTGAGAAGCAACCATACCCATCGTTCGGTCGATGCCGGCGATACACCGGGCCGCTATATCTTGCGCGTGGTGGTGCCCGTCGTCCACATCGGTTTGGATGACGGCGTGCGGGCGTTGCAGGTGCTCGACGTCGCCCCGGCGAGTTTGGCGCACGATGCGGAGACGGTCCGTACCGTGGCGCGCGACTACCAGGAAATCGCCTTGGCCCGTTCCGGGCTGCGTTCGCTTTTTGGCCTGGCGCTGACGTTGTCGCTTTTGCTCACCTTGCTGGTGGCCGTCGCCTTGGCGATCTTGCTGAGCGAAAGTTTGAGTGCGCCACTGAACATGCTGGCGGAAAGCGCCCGCGCTGTCGGCAAAGGCGATTTCAGCAAGGTCAATCCGGTGAAGAGCCGCGATGAGTTGGGCGTGCTCACACAATCGTTCAATACCATGATGCGGCGCTTGGGTGAAGCGTCAGACCAAGTAGCTCGCAATCAGCAACAATTGGAAAACGCCAAGACTTACCTCGAAAGTATACTGGCGCGTTTGTCCGCCGGGGTGCTGGCGTTCGATGAACGCTTCATGTTGCGTACGGTGAACCCGAGTGCGACGGATATTCTGCACATCAAACTCAATCAAGTACGCGGGATTCATTTACAGGATTGGGGCAGCGCGCTGCCGGAATTGAAGGCCTTGGTGGCGGAGATCGTCGGCGAGTTCGGCGCGACCGGTGGCAAGACCTGGGAAAAGCAAATCGAGTTCCTAAGCAAATCAGGCGAGCGCACGTTGCTGGTGCGCGGGACGCGGCTGCCGGCGAACATCGACAGCGGTTACATCGTGGTGTTTGACGACATCACTCAACTCATGCAGGTTCAGCGCGATGCAGCCTGGGGTGAAGTGGCGCGGCGCCTCGCCCATGAGATCAAGAATCCGCTGACCCCCATCCAGCTTGCCGCCGAGCGTTTGCGCTATAAGCTCGCTGATCGTCTCGATGCCGCCGATAGCGCGTTGTTGACGCGCGCCACCGATACCATCGTCAATCAGGTCGGCGCGCTGAAGGCCATGGTCGACGATTTCGGCGAATACGCGCGCACCTCGCGCATGAGTCCGCAAATATTGGATCTCAATGGATTGATACGAGAAGTGTTGGTGTTGTACGAAACCATGGGCGCCCGGATCGCCCTGGAGCTCGATCCGGACCTGCCCAAGGTCAACGGCGACGTGAAGTTGCTACGGCAAGTGCTGCACAATCTGATACAGAATGCCCTCGACGCCTTGGCGGAAGTCAGCAATCCGAGCGTGTTGATCAAAACCGAATTGAGCGATACCGGCATTCGATTATCCATTTCCGACAACGGTAGCGGTTTTTCCGAGGCCTTGTTGTCGCGGGTGTTCGAGCCTTATGTCACCACCAAACCCAAGGGAACAGGCCTAGGATTGGCTATCGTCAAACGCATCGTCGAGGAGCATCAGGGGCGGATACAAGTCGCTAACGTCGAGCCTCACGGCGCCAGCGTGAGCATTCATTTGCCTCTGGCAGAAGCCGCTTAGGGGTTTGTTGAAAAACTACTACGGGAACCTCGGTTTAAGTCCCTCGCGGTCGCGATGGACTTAATCAGAGGTTCCTTAGTACATTCCGGTTGCTGCGCGCCGCGCGCCTAGCATACGGGCATCCGCGCTACGTTTTTCAACAAACCCCCAGCGGAACGAAAATTCTCCGCCTATTGAAAGTCCGCTCGCCTCATTTGCTCATTCCAGTGTACTATTCCGCCGCATATGCGCTTAATTCTGGCGGGGTTTCCTCGGGACACTATTCGCACGTTCGTTAGCCATGGGTAACCAGATTCTGGTCGTCGACGACGAAGTCGGCATACGCGAGTTGCTGTCCGAGATCTTGGTCGACGAAGGCTATGAGGTCAAGCTTGCCGAGAACGCGATGGCGGCCCGCGCCCTGCGTCGCGAAGCGCGTCCAGACTTGGTATTGCTCGATATCTGGATGCCCGATACCGATGGCATCAGCCTACTCAAGGAATGGTCCGCCAGCGGCTTGCTGACCATGCCCGTGGTCATGATGTCAGGCCACGGCACCATTGACACGGCGGTGGAAGCGACCCGCGTCGGCGCCTTCGATTTCCTCGAGAAACCCATCACGCTGCGGAAATTGCTGGCGACCGTCGGGCGCGCCTTGGCCCGCGGCCAAGGATTCGTCCGAACCGGACTGGAACTCAGTAATCTCGGCAAGTCCCAACCGATCATGGATTTGAAGAAGCGTCTGGAGCAGATTGCGAATCGCAAATTTCCTGTTTTGTTGGTCGGTGAGAAAGGCTGTGGCGTCGAGATTTGCGCCAGCTATCTCAAGCAACCGAACGCGGCATGGGCGGCGCCGGAGGACACGGCCTGGCTCACGGACAATCCGTTCGCGATCCTGAACGACGTGCGCGACGGCATCTTGTTTTTGTCGGAGATCGCCCAGTTGTCCCGCAGTGAGCAGCGCGGTTTGCAGCATCTGATCGGAAAAATAGACAAGAACAATACGCGGCTGGTGTGCGCCACATCGAAGCCGTTGCCTGGACTGGTGCAGCAGGACAAGTTCGATGCCGATCTTGCCGGCAAGCTGAGCTTGATCACGGTTCCCATCCCGTCGTTACGGGAACATCCAGACGACATTATCGACATCGCCAACATGATGCTGGCGCAACTGGTGGAAGCGAAAGACGTACCGCTGTGCCATTTTTCCAGCGGCGCCCTGAATGCCTTGCGTAACCTGGAATGGCCGGGCAATTTGCCGGCGCTCGCGAATGCGGTGAAGACCCTGGCGGTCACAGGCCTGGCGGCGGAGATTTCCGCGGAAGACGTGGGGAGAATCGCACCGCAGTTCTCGCCCATGCAAACGCCGGAGCAAATGCTCGCTCAAGCCTTGCCGCTGGATTTACCCCTGCGCGGCGCCCGCGATGTGTTCGAGAAAATTTATTTTGAACATCACATCCGATTGGAGAACGGTAACATGTCACGAGTCGCCGATAAGGTCGGACTTGAGCGCACTCATTTATATCGCAAGCTCAAGCAACTCGGCATTCGGCCCAGTCATGTGCAACGTGTCGAGGAAGCTTAGGAGTTTGTTGAAAAACGTAGCGAGGATGCCCGTATGCTAGGCGCACGGCGCACAGGAACCGCAATGTACGTCGCCGTACATGAGGATTCCGAACGCCGCGCAACCACGCCGACCGGCACCGCGGTAGGTTTTCAACAAACCCTTAGAGTATTGACCGTGCCACGACGTCCAGGGGTATTGCCGCGTGACCATGCAAGGCCTGGAAGCCGCTCCTATATTGCCTCGCAGGCCGGTGACCTACAGCATGCTAGGTAATGTCTAGTCCACGGTCCACCACGATCCTTCAACGTGCCCGCGACTTCTGCTTCGGGCCGCCACGCGATCCGCTCAATCCCGACACGCGCCGTCATATCGCGCTGATCGCATTTTTCGCCTGGATCGGCCTGGGCGCCGACGGGTTGTCGTCCGCCGCCTACGGCCCGGAATTGGGCTATCTCGCGCTCGGCGCCCACGCCCGTTTCGGCCTTTATTTGGCGCTCGCGACCACCGTCACGGTATTTATTATTTCACTCGCCTACAACCAGGTCATCGAGTTGTTTCCAAGTGGTGGCGGCGGCTACAAAGTCGCGAGCCAGTTGATTGGGCCCCATGTGGGTCTCATATCCGGCGCGGCGTTGATCGTCGACTACGTGCTAACCATTTCCATTTCCATCGCCAGCGCCACGGATCAGTTGTTCAGCTTGTTGCCACTGGGCGCGCAGCATTTCAAAATCATCGTCGGTGTAGCGTTGATCATTCTGTTGATCTTCCTCAATCTACGCGGTTTGAAAGAGGCGATCAAAGTCTTGGTGCCCATCTTTCTCGGCTTCGTGATCATCCACATCATACTCATCTTCTACGGCATCATCAATCATGCCGATCGACTGCCGGGCCTGGTTCCCGACACCTGGCATGAAACCCTGGCGATGAAGGCGGAAACCGGTTGGTTCTTTGTCGTTTCCATGCTGCTGCTCGCCTATTCCCAGGGCGGCGGCACCTACACCGGCCTGGAAGCCGTGTCCAATAACGTCAATACTTTGGCCGAACCCCGCGTCCAGACCGGCAAGTGGACCATGTTTTATATGGCCTTCTCGCTGGCCTTTACCGCTGGCGGAATTCTGCTGTTATACCTGCTGTGGGACGCCAAGCCCGTCGCGGGCGAAACGCTAAACGCCGTGGTGTTCAAATCCATACTCGATACCTGGACCCTAGGCGGCATTCCGTGGACCACCTTCATGCTGCCGATCGCCATGCTATTCACGGCGGGGCTGCTGTTCGTCGCCGCCAATACCGGTTTTCTCGGCGGCCCCGCAGTGCTGGCGAACATGTCCATGGATCAGTGGGTGCCCAATCAATTCGGTTCGCTGTCCAGCCGCCTGGTAACGAAGAACGGCGTCCTATTGATGGGTTTGGCGGCGCTAGCTGTGTTGATTTGGAGTCGCGGCGAAGTTGAACTGTTGGCCGTGCTTTATAGCATCAACGTGTTTTTGACATTCTCGCTCTCTTTGCTCGGCCTGTGCATTTATTGGCTGCGGGAGCGGCGGCAGGAAAGAAAATGGCTACGCCGTTTTACTCTTTCCGCGGTCGGATTTTCCGTCACCGCTAGCATCTTGGTGATATTGCTGGTGGAAAAATTTGCGTCTGGCGCATGGGAAACCGTGTTGATTACGAGCGCGGTTGTGGCCGTGTGTTTGCGCATACGCAAACATTACGACGAGACCCGCGAGCAACTCAGAAAAGTAGAGGAAATTTTTTCGGGACAAAATTATGACGAGCTCGACAATCCGCCCGTCATTGACCGCGATGCGCCCACGGCGATATTCATGGTCAGCCGCAATCGCGGCGCCGGCATGCATACGTTGCTATGGGTTCAGCGCCTGTTCCCCGGTAACTTCAAGAATTTCGTTTTCCTCAGCGTCGGCGCGGTGGACACGGCAAGTTACGCCGCGGAAGGGGAGATCGAAAAGTTGCAAAAGGAAGTGAAGGGGACGATGGATTACTTCGTCAACTTTTGCCACCACCATGGCATCGCCGCCAAGTCCTACGAAAGCTACGGTACCGATCGGGTCGACGAATTAACCAAGCTCGTCGATCAGGTATCGGTGGAATTCCCCAACTCGGTTTTCTTCGCCAGCAAACTTATTTTCGTGCACGATAACTGGCTGACGCGTTGGCTGCACAATCAGACCTCCCTCACCATGCAGCGCATCCTGCATCTACGCGGACAGCAGATGGTGATCTTGCCGATGAAGATCGGCTGAGGGTGTCAATCAATCAGTCCGCCACGCCAGAAGCCGCATGGCCCAAGGCCAGGGGCTAGCCTAGGGCTACCCCGTATCCATGCGGCTACTGGCGCGGCTTATTTGTAGAGCTATAGACAGGCATTCGCTTTAGCGTTGGCGTCGAACAAACCGGCTAAGGTCGGCATCAAGTTTTTCAGTATCTGTGTCGCGAGTGCGCTGGTGAAGTGATATTTGGCGGCTTCTTCACCGGGGACATACGCCACCAAGGTGCCGAAGAACCGATCACCCAGCAGGAACATGAAAGTTGCGGAGCGATTGACGACCCGCGATGAAATGAGCTGACCGTATTTGCCATAGGTGTCGAAGCGATGGTCGCCGGTGCCGGTTTTTCCGCCGATGTCGATGGCGTTGCCTTGCGCGTCGACTAGTGTCCCCCGCAAACGTTTGGCCGTCCCGCTTTCCACCACATCGATCAAGGCGCGGCGGGCAACGTCCGTCACTTCTTTCGGCAATACGCGCTCGCCCGCTTGGGTGCGGCGCTCGAACTGCGTTTCGTAAGGTGTGGCTTCGGCGAAGTGTAAACTCTGCAGCCGCACCGTTGGGCGGCGTATGCCTTCGTTGACGATAATGCCCATCAGTTCCGCCAGCGCGGCGGGCCGATCCGCCGAACTTCCCAGTGCGCTAGCATAGGAGGGCACCAGGGAATCGAACGGATAGCCCAAACGTTTCCAGGCGCGATGCACTTCCAGAAAGCCTTCGACTTCCAGCAAACTCAAAATGCGTCGATCTTGCGCATTCTTGCGCCGCGTGTTGAACAGCCAGCGATACACGGCCTGGCGTTCATCGCTGCTTGCTTCCAGCATTTGGGCGGCCGTGGCGCCAGGGTGGGCACGCAAGAAGCCGACGACCCAGAGCTCGAGCGGATGAACCCCGGCGATATATCCGCGATCCGCGAGAGTGAATTTGCCCGGCGCGTATTTGTCGTATAGCACCTGGATATCGGCTTCCTTGGGTTGATCTTCTTCAAGATACGTGCCGAGGAACGAAGTAAAGCTACCGACGCCGGCGTCGGGATCAATGACGCGATAAATCGCCGCCAGCTTGGGCGCGGTTTCGCGCATGCCTTGGATGAGCAATTGCTCTACTTCCATAGCGCTCTTATCGCGATACTTTTGCAGGAACCGGCGCACGAAGATGCGGCCTTCGCGATCGGCGAAGCGCGCCAGATAGTCCTTGCGGCGTGGATCCTTGGCATCGGTCAGCAATCGCGCCGACGAGCCCGGCGTTTGGAACATATAATGCCGAACCACATCACGCATCAAACGCACGAACACCAGATTCACCGAATTGCGGAACCCTTCGCGCAGCGGCATGACGCGGCCATCGTCATCGGCACTAAAATTATCGAAGCGGTGGACGCCACCGCCGGTGAAAAACTCTTCTGCCGGGCTGGCGGAATAATCGCGATCCATGGCGGATTCGAGCATGGTCGGTAGGTCGCCGGGGCCGTTGGTTTTGAGATAGTCGATCGCCCAGCGGGTTAACACATCGCGCGGATCGATCTCGACTTTCGTCAATTCTTCCATGTGCGTTTCCGCGTAGCGCGCGTGCAGGGCGGCGATGATTTCCAGATAAGTGACCAGCGTGCGGAATTTTGCTGTCGAGCCGAGATCGAGCTTGGTGCCTTGATTGATATCGAACGGCTGCTCGTAGTTATCGGTTTGCACGCGCAGTAAATTACCGCGATCGGTGCGCTCGAATAAGGTAAAGCTATAAACGACTTTGGCAGGATCGGCACTCTCCAGCAATTGTTTCTGGTTCAAGCCCGCTTCGGCCGTCACGGCGGGATCCTTGAGTTGATACAGCACATCGGTAACGGATTTTTGCAGTTTGCTATTGAGCGTGCTCGTTACGGTCAAGTCCAAGCGGTCGAGATCATACA
Organism: Pseudomonadota bacterium; assembly: GCA_043733025.1. GTDB lineage: Bacteria > Pseudomonadota > Gammaproteobacteria > Burkholderiales > JALYOK01 > JALYOK01. Next base: position 10,079 of record JAYTGZ010000044.1, read on the forward strand.
AGCGCGCGGTGTTCAACACGCTGCTGAGGTGGGTGCGTACCGTGGTTGCGACCTTGCGCGTGGCAAAAGATGACGGCGGTGTCGCGACCTTGGTCGTGCTCAGCGCCAGTTCCACGGCGAGTGCCGCGTCGCGAAATACCGGCGTAATGACGCCGGCTTGGGTCAGCATGCGCAAATGGTTATTCGCGAGTTCATTCAAGACTGACGCTTTGCTGTTGAGCAGGTCCGAGGGCCGGCGCTCGGCGATCATCAGCGACAAAGCTTGCTTGTAGGCCTGAGCTTGTTTGCCCATGTCGGCCTGTCCCACGGTGCGTTGCAGGAGTTGATTTACTTCGGCGAAATCGCGTCCATACCAAGCCCATAACCCGTCGCCGATACCATTGACTTCGCCATAGCCGAGTTGCGCCGCTAGCGGCACGGTGTTGAGATAATCCGTGACGATTCGTTGCCGCGTCAACGTCGTATCCTCGCCATCGAGATAGGCGCGCAGCGACGCCGACGCCATTTGGCGTAGTTTCTGCTTGCCGGAACTGGTGCGGCCGTCGGGCGAATGACGATATTTTTCGATCTGGGTGGCTAGGGTGCTGCCGCCCTGGGTATCGTGCTCGGGAAACAAGACGCTAATGAACTGATCGAGCAGTGCTTTACCGAAGCGATCCCATTCCACCGCCGGGTTGCGTTTTGGGTGAGCCGGATCGAGCAGTTCGCGGTTTTCGATAAATAACAACGTATCGACCAGTAATCTTGGGACGGCGTCGAAATTCGGATACGTGCGCTCGGGATAACGGGCGGAAAACATCGCTGTGTCACTGCAATCATAAATGCGCAACCCCGCCTGGGTCTTTTCGCGGTAAGGCGGATAGAAGTCCCGCTCGATGAGTGCGACGAGTTGCGGCGACATTCGTGCTTGTTTGGCGATATCGAAATCGCGCGTCACCAGGTTCTTGCTCAAGCCGGCGAGACCGGCGTAGCCGAAGCGCTCGTCGAACGGCCCGGTGGTGGGGAAACGGATGCTGTCGCTTGCGCCCTGATCCAGCCCAAACGTGTACTGCTTCACTCGCCTCGCCAGGTAGTTGGCTTGCCAGTCGGAAGAGATGAGATCGTGGACCGCAAGTCCGCAGGCAAACGCGAGCCCTATCCACAGAAAGGAAGTCAGAAAGGCGCGCAGGACATACCAAGCGGTGCAAAGTGCAGCAACGATCATTGAGTCACTATAGTTTTTGTTCATGAAAATATCGCCGCCGCATTTGTTACCGTAATAGTTGGTAGAATTGAATCTTTAGTCGTCGATGCGGAACTATTCGCGTGCGCGCGGAGGGGCAATGAGCAAGATATCGGAAACCTTAAAAGTGGCGCAACAACGCGCGAAGGACATGAGTCTACCCTACGAGGGTGCATTATTGCCCGCCGAGGCGCAACTCATCTTGCAGGAGGCGCCCGCCGCCAAGCTGGTGGACGTGCGCACCCGGGCGGAGTGGGAGTGGGTGGGATTCATTCCCGGTTCGGTACAAATCGAATGGCAGACCTACCCCGGTGGCCAGCCCAACCCACATTTCATCGACGCGCTGAAGCAGCAAGTGGACAAGGAATCGCTGGTGATGTTTCTGTGCCGATCCGGCGCTCGCTCCCATGCGGCGGCGACCATGGCGACCCAGGCGGGTTATTTGGATTGCTACAACGTGCTGCAAGGATTCGAAGGTGATAAAGATGCCGACGCTCATCGCAATACGCTTGGCGGTTGGCGCGCGGCGGGCTTACCGTGGAAGCAAGGTTAGTAAGTTGACGGGTTGCCGATGACCGATCGTTACGCCGTCATCGGCAACCCCATTACCCACAGTAAATCGCCGCTGATCCACGCCGAGTTTGCCAAGCAAACGGGCCAGGACATGAGCTATGAAGCCCTGCTCGCGCCGCTCGACGGTTTCGCTGGCGAAGCGAGCGCGTTTCGCAAACAGGGCGGCCGCGGCATGAATGTCACCTTGCCGTTTAAGCTCAAGGCGTTTGAACTGGCGACGGAAAAGAGCCCGCGGGCGCTCGATGCCCAAGCCGTGAACATGCTGAAATTCAGCGCCAATAGTGTTTTTGGCGACAACACCGATGGCGTCGGCCTGACCCGCGACATCACACAGAATCTGGGAACTTCCATTCGCGACAAGCGTGTATTGCTCATCGGCGCCGGTGGCGCTGCCCGCGGCGTTATTTATCCGCTATTGCAGGAAGGCCCGCTAGCCCTGACGATCGTGAACCGGACCTTCGAAAAAGCTCGCGAACTGATCATGCGCTATTTTCAGATATCGTCCTTTAAGGGCATCCACCTCGCCGCGCTGCCGTTTGCGGATCTGGCTGGGCACAGTTTCGATATCGTCATCAACGCCAGCTCGGCGAGCGTGACGGACGAGGCGCTGCCGTTGCCCGCGCACCTATTCGCGCGCGGGTCACTCGCTTATGAAATGATGTACGGCAAAGGCCGCACGCCGTTCCTGAAATTCGCGCGCGACGACGGGGCGGGGAAAACGTGCGACGGCCTTGGCATGTTGGTGGAACAGGCCGCGGAGTCGTTTTATCTCTGGCGCGGAGTGAGACCGGATACGCAATTTGTCTTAAATAAACTAAAAACAATTCCCGCTTGATTCTATCAAATCGCTGGCTGTGGTTCGGCGCGGGATTCATGCTCCTGCTCCTGATCTTGTACCAATTCTGGCTGTTGGCCCATGTCGCGTGGTGGGTCAACCATAATCCTTCCACCAGCGCCTTCATGGACGAGCGGCTCGAGATACTGCAAGAAAAAGATCCCGACGCTGAATTGCGCCATCGCTGGGTGATCTACGATCGCATCTCCAATCAGTTGAAGCGCGCCATCATCGCGGCCGAGGATGCTAAGTTCGTCGACCATGAAGGATTCGACTGGCAGGGCATCCAGCAGGCCATGGCGAAGAACGTCAGGCAAGGTAAGATCGTCGCCGGCGGCTCCACCATCTCGCAGCAACTCGCCAAGAATCTGTTTCTCTCGGGCCGCCGCACGCCATGGCGCAAGGCGGAAGAAGCACTGATCACCATGATGTTGGAAAACCTCATGACTAAACAGCGCATCCTGGAGATTTATCTCAACATCATTGAATGGGGCAACGGCGTATTCGGCGCCGAGGCCGCGGCGCGCCATTATTTCAAAGTCAGCGCCGCGCAACTTTCCGCCGGCCAAGCCGCCAAGCTCGCCGCCATGGTGCCCAACCCGCGCTTTTACGACAAGAACCGCAATGCGCGCGGCTTACTGCGTAAGACGCGGATCATTCAACGCCAACTAGCTTACGTGGACTTGCCCTAGGAGCCTGTCGGACTTAAAGGAAATCGGCTGCAAAAGAGGCTGAGCGGTCCATGGCCCCAGGCCACCCCGTATTTCGCCGCTTTCTTGGGCAATAGAACGACTATTGCCCGGCGAAATCGTCAAAATCTGTCCTCGTTCAGCCTCTTTTTCGCTGCGATTCTTTAAGTCCGACAGGCTCCTAGCCCCAACCCAATTTTTTGATCACCGTGCCACGAGCCATAACCGGTGCGGCAACTGGCAAGTCATACCCTAGGAGCCGCACCCCGCTTGCCTCCTGGCCCAATGCCTAGTCGAGAATAATCAGGCGCGGCTACGCCAATTTCCCTAGAATGGCGGGATGAACGAGCCTGGCAACCAGCATCTCGAAAAGTCCGAACCGCGTCCCGCGGACGATATCGAGCGTACCTTCGGCGAAATTACGGCGCTGCTGGACAAGCACGCGTTGGTCGAGCATGTGGTTCACCAGCAGGCGATGCCGAAACACGAACTGGTTGAATCCCTAGTGCATCGCCAAAGCCTGGCGGATCTGAAAAATCGCCTGCAGGCGAAGCTAGAGGATTTACACGCGGCTGACGTAGCGCGGATTTTGGAGGCCTTGCCCCCGGCGCGGCGTTTGTTGGTTTGGGATCTGGTCAAGGCGGAGCGGGACGGCGAGATCCTGCTGGAAGTCTCCGATTCGGTGCGCGAGAGCTTGATCGCGAGCATGGACGCCCGGGAATTGGTGGCCGCCGCCGAACAGCTCGACGCCGACGAGCTTGCCGACCTCGCCCCCGACTTGCCGCGCGACGTGATCCAGGACGTGCTGGAAAGTCTCGATGCCCAGGATCGTGCACGTGTGCAGTCGGCGTTGTCCTATCCCGAGGAGTCGGTGGGCGCGGCGATGGACTTCGAGATTGTGTCCGTGCGGCCGGATATCAGCATCGAGACGGCGCTGCGCTATCTGCGCCGCCTCGGCGAATTGCCCGGTCACACGGATCAATTATTTGTGGTGGACCGCGACGACCATTTGCTCGGCGGCCTGCCGCTGCACCGCATGCTAGTGCGGGATCCCGACACCAATGTCGGCGACATCATGGAAAAGGAGATCATCCGCTTCAAGCCGACGGACGAAGCGGCAGACGCGGCCTCGGCGTTCGAGCGTTATGATTTCATTTCCGCGCCGGTGGTGGACGGTTCCAATCGCCTGGTGGGCCGCTTGACGGTCGATTCCATGGTGGACGTGATCCGCGAGGAGTCCGACAACCAGATGCTGGGCCTGGCCGGTTTACGCGAAGAAGAGCATTTGTTTTCCTCGGTATGGAAAAGCGCCCAGAACCGCGGGCTGTGGCTGGCGATTAACTTGGTCACCGCATTGATCGCCTCGCGGGTGATCGCCGTGTTCGAGGGCAGTATCGAGAAACTCGCGGCATTGGCGGCGTTGATGCCCATCGTCGCTGGCATCGGCGGTAACTCGGGCAATCAGACGACGACACTGATCGTGCGCGGCCTGGCGTTAGGGCACATCAAGCTCGCCAACGCCAAGAAGCTGTTGTTGAAGGAGTTGGCCGTGAGCTTGCTCAACGGCCTATTCTGGGGCGGTATACTCGGTGTAATCGCCTATTTGCTCTATCACAGCATTCCCTTGGGCGTGGTGATGACCAGCGCGATGGCGCTTAACTTGCTGGTCGCGGCGTTAATGGGTACTCTGTTACCGTTGACCATGCATCGGCTGGGCCGCGACCCGGCAGTGGGCTCCAGCGTACTGCTGACGGCCATTACCGATAGCATGGGATTTTTTATTTTTCTAGGGCTGGCAACTCTGTTTTTGCTTTGAGGGCGTGGGAGGTAAATTTGCTGGGAAACGTTAAACCTCGGTTTGGCCATGGCTGACCACCCCGACTCGATTGATCGCCGCAAAGGCCAATGGGACCGTCGCAGTTCGCACCGGCGCCTATCGGACACCTGGTCGGGCTCGGTTCGCTTTGCCGGTTGGAACGAACAGCTTGTTCAGTTCCTCACGCGCTATTTGTTCATCGTGATTGCCCTCGTGTTCTTCGCTAGCTCCGAGAAACCGAGCTCCATAGGCATGCCGCACTGGCAGATATACGCCTTTTTCTTGACCTATTCGGTCATCAACGCCTTCAATATGTGGCACGCTTGGCGCTATCCGCGGTCGATTCCGCGCTATCGCTTTGCCATGTGGCTGGACATTCTCGCCGTGGCGGTGGGCGTGCTGAACGATCCTTACGATATTCCACCGACACTCATTGTTTTTATTCTCGTTGTTCTCGGTAACGGCATGCGCTACGGTATGCCATTTTTTGCCGAGGGTTTGATCGGCGCCTTCATCGGCGGCTTGGCGGCGTTGGGGCTGCGGCAAATGAATTCCAGCCTAAGCATGACGCCGGGCATGATCTTCCTTACGCTGTTTTCCGGCATCGTCCTGATCTATGCCTATATCCTCATGGGGCGCATCGAATCGACCCGGCGCCAGTTGGAACACTCCAGCGCGACGGACACACTGACCGGCCTTTTGAACCGGCGCGGTTTGTACGAAACCGCTGAGCGGCTATTCGACCGCGCCTTGGGTCACGGCGAAAAAATCGTGGTGATGTTCGCCGATATGGACAAGTTCAAAAGCATCAATGACACTTACGGTCATCCGGCGGGAGACCAAGTGTTGCGCGAACTCGGCACGATCCTGCGGGAATCCTTGCGTTCCCATGACGTGGCCGCGCGCTACGGCGGCGACGAGTTTGTGCTGATTTTGTCCAACACCACGATCGATGAAGCGGAATACGTCGGCCGCCGGATCCAGGAAAAAGTCAAAGCCGCGGCGCAATCGCGCGGCCAGGAGCTCAGCCTCTCCATCGGCTTGGGTGAGGCGCCGACCAACGGCGCGACATTGGACGCGGTGCTGGAATGCGTGGACCAAGTGCTGTACCAGTGCAAGGAGCGCCATGGCGCAGGTGGGCTGATGCGGGCGGGTCAAGTGGAAGCGCCGGAAGCGGTGTAGCCTCGCCTTGGGGGTTTGTTTAAAAAAGTAGCGAGGATGCCCGTATGCTAGGGCGCACGGCGCGCGGGGACCGCAATGGTCTCAAATGTACATGAGGATTCCAAGCACCGGGCAACGACAGGCTCCTAGGCCAGCCCCCAGACGGGCGCCGCGGTAGTTTTTCAACAAACCCTAAGGGCGCCTTGCCCGCAGCCACGCGGACATTGCTTGCTGGCGATGCGTAGCCAGAGAGCCGTGTTGGTATTGCCTCTGCGGGCAATCTCCCGTGCGAATCGATCCTTCCGTTGGTAGCTTTTTTGATCGAAAAGTAATCTTTTCGTGACCATTCTGTCTAAAAGTCAGCCTACCATCACGTTTGCCGTTTACATCTATCGGCAGTTCGCGGTCATATATCGTTTCGTATCTTTACTAGGAGATAGCAGGTGATCATTAAAACAACATCGGACATCGTTGCGTCGGACATAACCGATCGACAGGTTTATTTGAATCGGCGGTCGTTTTTGCAGACGGCAGCCGTCGCGGGCATCGCCAGCATAGGCGGTTCGCTGCTGGCGCCTCGCGATGCCATGGCGCTGACCAAACTCAACCTCGCCAAGAAAGGCGTGGTCACGGCGGACGATCCGTTGACGCCGCTACGCGACGTGACGAGCTATAATAATTTCTATGAGTTCGGGACGGATAAGTCCGATCCAGCGTCCTATGCATCGTCGCTGAAAACCCGCCCTTGGACCGTGGCCGTCGAGGGCGAGATCAAGCGGCCCAAAGTGTACGACATCGACGAGTTCCTCAAGCTTGCCCCGTTGGAAGAGCGCATCTACCGGCTCCGCTGCGTGGAAGGCTGGTCCATGGTAATCCCGTGGGTGGGCTACTCGCTCAACGAACTGATCAAGCGGGTCGAACCGACCGGCAAAGCGAAGTATGTCGAGTTCACGACATTGTTAGCGCCGGACCAGATGCCCGGCCAGAAATCGGCGGTGCTGAACTGGCCGTACATCGAAGGCTTGCGCCTCGATGAGGCGATGCATCCGCTGACCTTGCTCTGCGTTGGGCTGTACGGCGAGGTGCTGCCTAACCCGAATGGCGCGCCCGTACGCGTCGTGGTGCCGTGGAAGTATGGCTTCAAAAGCGCCAAGTCCATCGTCAAAATTCGTTTCGTCGAGAAGGAACCGTTGACCGCTTGGAACCGCGCCGTGCCCAGCGAATATGGTTTCTATTCCAACGTCAATCCGGACGTCGAGCACCCGCGCTGGAGCCAAGCCAAGGAACGCCGCATCGGTGAGCTGAGCAAACGCAAGACGCTGATGTTCAACGGTTACGCTGATCAGGTGACGCAACTTTATACGGGCATGAATCTGCAGAAACAATTCTAGACCGATGCAACACTACTGCGCGAAACGAGGTTCGTCCCGCAGTGCTCAATGTACTGCTCGTACGCCTGCGCTTGTCGGACGAAACTCGGCTTGCGCGCTACGTTTTGAATCGATCTGCTTGGCATCACAATGAGATTTTTGGATTCATTTAAACACCTGTCTTCGGCCCCGTTGTCGCGTTTTAAAACGCTGGTGTTCGTTGCCTCGCTGGCGCCGTTTCTGCTGTTGGCATTACGCGGGTTCAACTCCTGGCAGGGGCGATCGTTCAATTTGGGGGCGAATCCGATTGAGTTCATTACTCGGGATCTAGGCGATTGCATCTTGATATTCTTGATGATCACCTTGGCGGTCACGCCCGTACGGCGGCTCACGGGCTGGCAATGGCTGATCAAACTGCGTCGCATGCTGGGGCTGTTCGCGTTCTTTTATGCCAGCCTGCACTTCGTCACCTATATCTGGCTCGATCAGTTCTTTGATTTGCAGGATATGGTCAAAGACGTGATCAAGCGACCATTCATCACGGTCGGTTTTCTGGCCTTCGTCTGCCTCATACCCCTCGCGGCGACCTCGACCAACAACATGGTGCGCCGGCTCGGGGGCAAGCGCTGGCAGGCCTTGCAAAGGCTGGTCTACGCCATCGCCATTCTCGGCGTGGTGCACTATTGGTGGCTGGTCAAGCGTGACCTCCGCGAGCCGCTGCTTTATGCCGGAATATTGGCCGTGTTGTTGGGCGTGCGCATTTATTGGAGGCTGCAAAAGCGCGCCAAAACACCGTCGTCCGGGGCAACGCTGCCGCAGCGAATTTAGCTTTACTGCGATTGAACTACCGAATTGGAGTCGCCGCCACTCGACTGCGCAGTACCTCCGCGCAATCGAGTGGCGGCGTTTCGCCGGTAAGCCTTAAGAGAAGATAGGCTTGATCAGCGGAGCGGGGGCCATCGGCGAGGCCATGGGCTTTTTCGCCGCAGGCTTCTTGGCAGCGGGTTTCCTCGGCGCCGCTTTTTTTGCCGGTGCTGTCTTGGCCGTTGTTTTCTTCGCCGCGGGTTTGTTGACCGCAGGCTTCTTCACCGCGGCTTTTTTCGCTGCCGGCTTCTTGGCTATCGCTTTCTTCTGGGCTGCAGGTTTTTTCGCTGCTGGTTTCTTTGCCGCTGCTTTCTTAGCCGCGGGCTTTTTCGCCGCGGGCGCCTTAGCAACGGGCTTTTTCGCAGCCGGTTTCTGAGCTACCGCTTTCTTGGCTACGGGTTTCTTAGCGGCGGGCTTCTTTGCCGCGGGTTTCTTTGCTGCTGTTGCCATATTTAAACTCCTTAATAAAGTTTTATACCGTATGGTCTGTGAAGACTCGTGCAATGCTGCCTACACGACCAAGCGCATCGGTGAGCGAATCGATAGAGCGAGGACAACAACTGCGACCACCATCACCACTAGCGATATTTATCCTGGTGCTTGAATTCTATTGCAAGCGTTTTAGAAATGCACAGAAAATCAATGTTTTCGCGCATCTTTTTTGCATGATTTCTATTTGATTAGTATCGAGTCGATACTAATTGATGTAAGTGTGCGGTTTTTGTATGACGACCGCGGCCTAGGTCCGGGGTGAGTTTCTTTTTGCGCCGATAGGGTCAAACTAGGGAAGCAATTTTTCATGCGCGTAGAGGTCCGGCACGCTTTCCCTGGCGCGAATGAGATGAGCGGTCGCGCCTTCGATCATGATCTCGACCGGGCGCGGGCGGGTGTTGTAGTTGGAGCTCATGACGCTGCCATATGCCCCCGCCGACAACACCGCCAGGAGATCGCCCGGCTCGAGGGCGAGCGTGCGCGCGCGGGCGAGAAAGTCCCCGCTCTCGCACACCGGTCCGACGATATCGTAGCGGGCCAACGGGGTCCCGGGCCGCGGCTTTACCGCCGCCACTTCGTGGTAAGCATCGTACAGGGCGGGGCGGATGAGGTCGTTCATCGCCGCATCGACGATGGCGAAGCGCCGTTCGCCGCCTTGCTTTACGTACTCGACCTTAGTCAGAAGCAAGCCGGCGTTGCCGACGAATGAACGTCCCGGTTCGAAGATGAGTTGGTGATCGCGGCCTTCGAGGCGGGCGTTGAGCGCCGCAGCGTAGTCGCTAAGTGTGATCGGTTCCTCGTCCTTATAGCGGATGCCGATGCCGCCGCCGAGGTCGATGTGATGGAGGGAGATGCCGTCGCTCGCCAGCTCGTCCACCAGTTGCAGCACCTTGTCCAGCGCATCGGCAAACGGGGCGATGTCGATAATCTGGGAGCCGATATGGCAATCGATGCCGACGATATCGATGCCGGGAAGCGCGCGCGCCTTACGGTAAAGCGCGCGCGCTTCCTCGAAGGCGATACCGAATTTGTTCTCTTTCAAACCGGTCGCAATATAAGGATGGGTCTTTGGATCCACGTCCGGATTGACGCGCAGCGATACCGGCGCCCGCACCCCAAGCTCCTGGGCGAGCGCGGTGAGGCGCATCAACTCCGGTTCCGATTCGACATTGAAGCAAAGAATGTTATGCCGTAACGCGGCACGCATCTCCTCGACGCGCTTGCCGACGCCGGAGAAAACGATCTTGCGCGGATCGCCGCCCGCTGCGAGAACGCGCGCCAATTCACCTTCCGAGACGATGTCGAAACCCGCGCCCAGCTTAGCGAACAGCCCCAGGATCGCGAGGTTGGAGTTGGCCTTTACCGCGTAACAGACCAAGATATCGCGCCCGGCAAAGGCGGCCATGAAGTCGAGATAGGCTCGCGTCAGGGCGGCTTTTGAGTAGACGTAACTCGGTGTTCCAAACGTTGCGGCGATCTGCGCGAGCGGTAGATCTTCGACGTAAAGCTCGTTGTCGACGGACCGAACCATGGCGGGGAGAATCATTTTTTTTGTTCTTTTTGCGTGGTGTTGCCGGATTCGGGCAATGTGAGCGGGCCCTTGAGGCCGCAGCCAGCCAGCACAAGGGCGACGATCGCTAGCCTAATTGCATGGGCCATAGTATGCTCATCAAAGAAATCGAGCTCCAATGTTATCACAGCGCCAGCGCACGATTCGCCGTGAGAAGACGCAGTAATTTCGCGCGAAATCGCCGCAAGAAATTACTAATGATGCTGGAGAGCCGCATGGATACTAGCTCTCCGGGCGGTGAGTGATTTTAGGCGAGACCGCCGGAATCGGCCTGGCGGCGGCGAAAAATCGGATCGAAACCGATTTTTTCATAATATTCAGTGAGATAGAATCGTGATCGTATCGAGTCGATACCATTGTTTTGATAGAATTCATGTTTGATAATTTAGTATCGAGTCGATACTAATTAAGGGCTATCCAGTCATGCTCAAGAATCCGGTGGTGATGTTGCAGTTGGTGGAGCGTTTGGGGAATCTGATCCGCGCGGAGATGCGTCGCGTGATCGGTCAAGAAGGGCTCCAGCCGGTGCACTTAGAGGCGATGCTGTTTCTCAATCAGGCCAACCGCTTCAGCAACACCCCCCAGTCGTTGGCCGAATTTCTCGGTGTGACCAAGGGCACGGTGTCCCAAAGTTTACTGCTATTGGACCGGCGTGGGCTCGTCGAACGCTACCAGGACGAGGTCGATCGACGCGTCGTGCGCCTGCGCTTGAGTCAGCAGGGGGAACAAATGCTCGCGGAGATGCAGCCGGCGTCCCTATGGCAATCGGCCACCCGCAACATTAGCGCTAACCGTATCCGCAATGGCGTAGCGGCCCTGCGCGAGACCCTTTATATGCTGCAAAGTTACAACGGCGCCCGCACCTTCGGCGTCTGCAATACCTGCATCTACTGTCAGCGTAAGAGCCAGCGCACCCACCATTGCGCACTGTTCGCCGAACGGCTGTCGGGGCCGGAAACGCGCTTGGTGTGCCGGGAACACGTACCGAAGTAGTCGGCGTAGGTTTGTTGAAAAACTACTGCGGCGCCCGTCTGGGGGATCGCCTACGGGGTAGCCCTAGGCTAGCCACTGGCCTAGGGCCAGGGCCACGTCGTTGCGCGGCGCTCGGAATCCTCATGTACCTTAGGGAACCTCTGATTAAGTCCAACGCGAGCCGCGATGGACTTAATCAGAGGTTCCCAAGTACATTCCGGTTCCTGCGCGCCGCGCGCCTAGCGTCCGGGCATCCTCGCTACGTTTTTCAACAAACCTTTAGGGAGTGCTTAGTTTCGCCTTTGCCCGCTTAATAGCGGCGCGAACTTGATCCGGCGCCGTGCCGCCGATGTGATTGCGAGCGGCCAGCGAGCCTTCCGGCGTCAGAAGTGCTAAAGCGTCCTGCTCGATCAAGGGCGAAAAACCGCGCAATGTCGTCAGCGGCAAGGCGCTCAAATCGCATCGCTGTGCCTCTGCCACGCGCACGGCGCGCGCGACGATTTCATGTGCGTCGCGGAACGGGACGCCTTTTTTGACCAGATAGTCCGCCAGGTCCGTCGCGGTCGCGTGGCCTTCCATCGCCGCCTTGCGCATGGCCTCGGGATAAACCGTGACCTCTTTCAGCATGTCGGCGAAGATGGTTAGGGTCATCAGCAGCGTGTCGACGGTGTCGAACAGTGGCTCTTTGTCCTCTTGATTGTCCTTATTGTAGGCCAGCGGCTGGCCCTTCATCAGGGTCAGGAGGGCGATTAAATGGCCGTTGACCCGACCCGTTTTGCCGCGCGCGAGTTCGGCGACATCGGGGTTTTTCTTTTGCGGCATGATGCTTGAGCCGGTGCAAAACTGATCCGCCAATTCGATAAAGCGAAAGCGCGGACTCATCCACAGGATCAATTCTTCCGACAACCGGGAGAGGTGAGTCATGACGATGGCGGCGGTGGCGCAGAATTCGATGGCGAAATCGCGGTCGGACACAGCGTCCAGCGAATTTTCGCAGACGCCCTCGAACCCTAGTTCCTTCGCGACGAACTCGCGGTCGATGGGAAAGCTGGTTCCGGCCAGCGCCGCCGCGCCGAGGGGCAGCCGGTTCACCCGCTTGCGACTATCCACGAGCCGTTCGCGATCCCGCTCCAGCATCTCGAAATAGGCCATGAGATGGTGGCCGAAGGTCACAGGCTGCGCCACTTGCAGGTGGGTGAAGCCAGGCATCAGGGTCGCGGCATGGACCTCGGCCATAGCGACGATGGAGCATTGCAGGTGTTTGATCGCGGCGACGATCCGATCAATAGCATCGCGAACGAACAGGCGGATGTCCGTCGCGACTTGGTCGTTGCGCGAGCGGCCGGTGTGCAGCCGCTTGCCGGCGTCGCCGGCCAACTCCGTTAATCGCTTCTCGATGTTGAGGTGAACGTCTTCCTGGTCGATGCACCAGACAAACTTTCCGGCACGGATGTCGGCAAGAATTTCCGCCATGCCCCGTTCGATGGCGGCGAGGTCCGCTTGGCTGATAATGGCTTGCTTTGCCAACATGCGCGCATGGGCGAGGGAGCCTTGAATATCGAATTCCGCCAGGCGCTGATCGAACTCCACCGAGGCCGTGTAACGCTTGACCAATTCCGCAACAGGTTGCGAAAAGCGTCCAGACCAAGCTTTCGGTAAATCGTCTTGTTGACCGGACATGAAAAAAGCTGCTTAAAATAGAAGGATGGCAAGTATAAATCAAAACCCGCTGCCCTCTACACTGCCGGATTTCTGCAACCTGGGTGTGATGCTGCGGGTAATTTTGATCGTAAACGCGATGGGTGTCTTGGCGGGCGTCGCACGCAATCCAACCTGGCCGGGCTGGTGGCAGGAGTTTTTGCCGATCGCGGTATTCATCCAGCCGGGGCTGCTGGCCAGCCTCATACTGCTGTGCGGATTGCGCCAATTGCTCGCCCGCCGGCCTTATCGGGAGTATGTTTTCGCGGTCTTCGTTCTTGAAATTCTCATCGGTGTGGCGATGTTTATCGGGATACGGGAACTCATGCCTGGCGATACCTTCCTGTCGATCACGGCGGTGCTGGCGTTCGTGATATGGGCGACTGGGATCGTCCTGTTCTATCTCAATTTGCGCAGCCGCGCGCTGTCGCCTGCTTTCACAGAGGCCCGGCTGCAGGCATTGCAAGCTCGGATCCGGCCCCATTTCCTGTTCAACAGCCTCACCGCGGTGTTGAGTTTGATGCGGGCGGATCCGCGCCGGGCCGAGCGGGTGTTGGAGGATTTGGCTGATCTGTTTCGCGTCCTGATGGGCGATAACCGGCAACTCGTACCATTGCAATCGGAATTCGTTCTGTGCCGCCAGTATCTTGAACTTGAGCAACTCCGGCTGGGGGATCGTCTTAAAGTAGCGTGGCACATCGATAAAATGCCGGACGACGCGTTGGTCCCGCCCCTGATCCTGCAACCGCTATTGGAAAACGCCGTTTATCATGGCATCGAGCCCTCG
>JAYTGZ010000045.1:0-5115 GCA_043733025.1 Pseudomonadota bacterium
TTTTGTCCAACTTTACCTGGAATGTCGCACACGAAAAGTACGTGGCTCTGGTAAACGAGAAGGGAGCGAAGGGCATCGGTGGAGCGGGTGATGGGGATCTAACCCACGTCTAAAGCTTGGGAAGCTTTCGTTCTGCCATTGAACTACACCCGTGTTGGGTCACCACGTGTGTCTGGGCGCCGAGTATAACCGATACGATGTCATCCGAACCATCGAGAATGCCCTCGCGCCGCATCGGCGGATGACATTCACCCTCGCCGGTTTAGGTTACGGCCCGCATGCTGGCTTTGCGTCCATGAAATTCCCCGAGCTGGCTTATGTCACGTGGCAGAGCGTCAAGCTGGACAACGCCAAAGCGAATCTCGCGCAGGATACGCTGCACGCTTTGTGCGAATTTATTGGTTGCAGCGCGGATGCGGGTCCGCCGCATTCGCCGGATGATAGTCCCTATATCGAGCGCTTCTTCGGCACACTCGCGCAACGTTTCTCCGCCCGGCTGCCTGGCCACGCAGGGAACTCCCCGCAAGATTTAAAGCGAGCGATCACCCGACCCGGTGGCGATCTTCGCCTGTTTGTGTCGATTGGCGAACTGGAACATTTGCTCGAAGTCAGTATCGCCGACTATAACGCGACGCCCCACGCGGGGCTCTTCGCCCGCACACCCATGGAAACGCTCGAACACTCGATCCGCGGTCGCGGTGTCATGTTGAATTGGCTGCCTTAGGCTAAGCGGCGAACCTTGTATCTCATGCAAACGCCCAAGCAAACACCCGTGCGCGGCTATTTGGCGCAAGGCATTCGCCCGCACGTCAACTTTCTGCAGGTGCGCTACACCAAAGACGTGCGAGCAATAGTCAAATGTTGTGTATGGCTGTTTGATCAGGCGGCGAGGGGCTGGCCTGGGGCCATTTGTTTGGGTTGCTCTCGCACTCCATTTTTGAACCGCACTCCTTGAATGACCTCAGTGACCAGTTCGGCGCCGCGCAGTTTTAACCAGCGCTGCTCCGCGCTCATCATCAGTTTAAATACCATCGATAGAATACTGGTGCGCGATCCGCAGCCGCGGGTCTTAGCGGTGCGCAAGCGCACGCTGGCAAAGGTCGATTCAACCTAAAAACGGCAGTTGACGACAAGCAATCGGCTCGAAAGCCCCGTGGATAGCTATTCTTGCGGGCTTCGCCCAGTCACCAATTAGGTGAATTTTAAGAAAGTTGGTGAAATCGGCCGAAAGCCGCGCCAGTGCTTGCTTTAGAAGGTTTTTCGCCAATCGCGGAGCAGTTGACAGAAATAGCTAGAAACCGGCACCAGTACTGGGTTTCAGCCATTTTTCACTCAAATCTCAACTGCCGTTTTTAGGTTCAATGGCCCTAGGCCACCCCGTCGGGTTGCTGGTACGAATGTGGTGCCAATGCTCGGCCGGAAAATCATAGAAGCTCAACAGCGTTGCTTGGTCTTTGGCCAGACACTCAGCCGTTTTCGGATACTTGGGCTGATAGATCTGCACGAACGTCGCGAAGGCGTGGGGGGCGTCGTCCCGTGTCTCGGCCAGGGGCTGGCCTAAGGCCATCCAGATCTGCTGCATTTCGGTCTTTGCTTTGGCTTGAATATGCTTGCGCAGCTTGTTGAGCACATTGGCGGTTTTGTGCACCCAGCAACGTTGTGCCTGCGTGGATCCAAATACTTGCGGTAACGCTTTCCAGAAACCCAACGCCCCGTCGCCAATAGCCAGCGTCGGGTCCACCTTCAGCCCGCGTTGCTTTAAATCCATCAGCACCTCTTTCCAGGATTGCTCGGAGGGGCTGGCCTAGGGCCACTCGCGAAAGCCATCACTCAGCGCCACCAGTTCCTTCTTGCCCTCGGGCGTAGCACCGATTACCACCAAAATGCACTGGTTAGCTTGTTCCAATCGCACGCCTAGTAGCAGCATTTATACTTATGCTACAAAGTAAATACCATCAACCCACAGATACACATAGCGCTTGCTCGCCAGGCTGCGCGTCTCCCAGCGGCTATGCTCAGTTTGTGGCCCTAGGACAGCCACCCAAACGCTCTTTAGACGGCTAATGGCCCTAGGACAGCCGCTAGTGCCAGCGGATAACCCCGGCGCATCGCGTCCCAACAGAGCGGCCAGCGCTTCAGAAAATCCTCCGGTGGAGATGCCCTTCAGGTACAGCCACGGCAATAACTCTTCGATCGTTTTGGTACGCCGTAAATACGCCGGCAGTATCGATGAGCTGAAGCGGATCTGTCCAACACGATCACGCACCCGTGGCGCTTTGACCGGCACCTCGCCAATGCCGGCCTGGATCGTCCGCGCCGGTAGGTAACCGTTTCGCACCATACGAGCGCGGCCCGTCTTATCTTGTTCGCCTCGATACTTCCCCAGAAACTCGGCGACCTCTGCCTTGATCGCTTGTGCAAGCAGTTCACGTGCACCTTGGCGCAACACGTCACGTACCGCATTGGACACCCCCCCTGGATTCTTGAACTCAAACACGTTATCTTGACTCACGGCGTATTCACTCCTGTAAAAAGGTTAATTGGTGATTCTGGAAGAACCATCAAGAATACGCCGCCTCTCAATTCAACTCATACACAACTTTCGATCATAGCTCCCGCCAGGCGCCGCACCCAGCTTCCCTGCTGGCAATGCATGGCCTGGGAGCCAATATCCACGCGGCTTCCAGACCGATGCCCCAGGCGACATCGCCTCCATACAACTTGTTACAAAGTCACTGCATGCTTTTTCGAGCGTGCCTCGTTGATTGCCATACCGACTAACGAAAGGACATCAACATGAACCGGTTAGCAATATTGAGTGCAGTATTAGTAGCGAGTTTGGCAGGACACGCGCAGGCCGTCGGGCGATTCGCAGACGTATCCGTCTACGATCGCACCGATGGCCGCGAGTTGCCGATCTATTCTCATGGCGGCAGATATTACGTCGCCGGCAAACCCGGCAACGAATATCAAATCATGCTGCGCAGCCAGAGCCAGCGCGACACGCTCAGCGTCGTATCCATAGATGGCGTCAACGTCATCAGCGGCGCCACGGCTTCGGTCAGTCAAGCGGGCTACGTACTCGGCCCTTATCGCGATACCAACATCAAAGGCTGGCGCAAGAGCACGGACCGCGTGGCACGTTTCTACTTCACCGAGCTGCCAGATTCCTATGCCGCGCGCACCGATCGTCCAGACGATGTCGGCGTCATCGGCGTCGCGCTGTTCCGCCGCAAGATCGAAGAACCGGATTATCGCTACTTCGATCCGCATTCCGACGACTACGAACGCGGCCAGCCCGACAGCGCGCCAGGCAACCTGCGCCGTTACGGCCAACCGGAAAACGGCGCCCAATCCAAAGCGCAACCGCAACACGCGCCGAGCCAGAGCTATCGCGTGCCACAACCCGACGACCAACTCGGCACGGGCCACGGCCGCTCGGAAGAATCCCGCGTGCGCGAGACGGATTTCGAACGGGAATCAAGCCGCCCGAATGAAGTCATCACCATCTACTACGACAGCTATCGCAACCTAGTAGCGGCCGGCATCATCCCGCCCGACAGCTACGCCCGCCCTCACAAACCGCGTGCGTTCCCCGGACAATTCGTGCCGGATCCGTGGAGGCGGCACTACTAAGTATTGCGTCTTGAGGGGGTTGCAGGGCCAGTGCTCCACTAGTGCAATTCCTATATGTCATCATCGTGGAAAACGTACCAGCCCGCATCATCGTTGGGCTTGCCGTTGCTGGCGAAACGGTACAGCTTGCCGTCCGGCTGGATTACGTCGGGAGGTGTCAGGCCCGCCGCCTGGATCGTGTTGAGGAATTGCTTGATGTAATCGCGCATCGCATCGTCCACCCCTAAGCCGCAGCCTTGCGGGCGGCTTCCAGCTTCACCACCAGGGCGCGGATTTCCTCGTCAGACTTGCCGGCAATGCGGGCCGCGTTGAGCGCCGCAATCTCGTTGGCAGGCCAGCCTACCGCCCGCGCTCCCAGGCTCACGGGCTTCGTCCATAGCTTTTGAGAAATGCGAAGGTAGATCGTGGACCGGGAATAACCGGATTCAGACTTGCAGGCAGGAAGCCGATAGATGGTTTGCAGCATGTTTGCACCTCGTTGGGTGTTGTTGAACATGCCACATTGATCAGCGCACACACCGCCCGGAATAGCTGGGTAGGTTGCGAAAACTCGCCCCGAAAAAGGGGCAGGGGTAGGCAGGTTTCCCCGGAGGGGTGGGTAAGTTCCAAGGTGCGCCAGCCGTCGAGCCAGCATTGGCGGGGTTTTTGGGGGTGGGTGGATTACTCGCCAGGGGTCTTGGGTGCGCCGCCGCCACGTTGCCAGTTCGCTACCTTCGCGGTTTCCTCGATTCCGGTTTCGTTCGGCTTGCCCTCATCGTCGGTCAGGCCGAATTCCGCCGCGTGTTCCCGCAACCATTTTACAATCGCCAGTTTCGGATGCTTGCCGTTCGGATCAGTCACCGTCTGCCAAGCGCGAACCGCGGCAGCCAACTTCGCCGCATAGCGTGGATTGCCGGGGTCAAGGTAGTCGGGGGCATCGGTCGTGGTCGGGAAGAAAAAGCCAGTGCGGATTCCACGGCCAGAAAGCCATGCGCGAAGGTCATCAACCTGCACGGTTGTCAGGTGCCAATCCGGCCGAGCGCGATAGATAATACCCCGCCGGATTGGGTAGTTTGCATCCTCCGGGAATTCGGCTTGATCCTTGCACAGCATGGCCTTTCTGGTGATTTTCTCGCCTCCGCTGGGGTCTTCGTCCCATCCGCGTGCCTACGCCTCCCGCCGAATCTTTGCAGGCAGCTTGCCTGACAGAATGGCGTGGGTCAGTGCTGCCGATGCGGCGTCATACCCATCCGGGCGATTATTTGGGGCATAGCTCTCAACCCAGGCTTGCAACCCGGCGGGGTTGTTGCCGGCGATCAACAGCGCCGCCTGAATCACGCTCAATTCACCGCATAACCGCCAGTAGTCCAGCCCTTCCATTTCATGCCCCTCTCACACGCCCTTAATTGTCGATCATAAGGTTTAAACCACCGGCTTTAGCCGGTCAGCTTTAGCTGCGAGGATATGCTGCACAAATGGAGGTGCGGCATGGAATACAGA
>JAYTGZ010000046.1:0-6811 GCA_043733025.1 Pseudomonadota bacterium
CCGACGGCCAAATCCATCGCACCACCGACGGCGGGAATCGCATCGGGCGCGCCGGTGTGCCAGTTGGCAAGATCGCCGCCGACCGAGACTTGAAACGCACCGAGCACGCAAAAATCCAAGTGCCCGCCGCGCATCATGCCGAAGGAATCGGCATGATGAAAATACGCGCCGCCGGGCAAAATCGTCACCGGCTGTTTGCCGGCGTTAATCAGATCTTCATCTTCTTCACCGGGCGCAGGCGCCGGGCCCATGCCGAGCAGGCCGTTCTCGCTATGCAGAAAAATATCGCGATCTTTCGGTAAATGATTCGCCACCAAGGTCGGCAAGCCGATGCCGAGATTGACGTAAGCCCCTTCGGGAATGTCACGCGCCACACGGGCGGCGATTTGGTCACGGTTTCGTCGGTTCATACCACTATCCTCAGTTTGTCGTCCCCGCGAAAGCGGGGACCCATTTGGCTACGAAAATGGATTCCCGCTTTCGCGGGAATGACAGCATTGGTTTTCAGCGGGGTTCGCATACAAATCACTTTCAACAAATAATTAGGCTGCGGCCTTCAACTTCGCCTCAACACGCACCACGCGCTGCACAAAAATCCCTGGCGTCACGACTGCCTCGGGATCCAGGTCACCCAGTTCGACAATCTCCGCCACTTGCACGACAGAACACTTCGCCGCGCTCGCCATGATGGGCCCGAAGTTACGCGCTGTCTTGCGATAGATCAGATTGCCCCAGCGATCCGCTTTGAGTGCCTTAACCAGCGCAAAGTCCGCGTGGATCGGGTATTCCAGCACATAGGGCTTGCCGTCGATGATGCGCGTCTCCTTACCCTTGGCCAGGTCGGTGCCATATCCCGTGGGGGTGAAGAACGCGCCGATGCCCGCGCCCGCCGCGCGTATGCGCTCCGCGAGATTGCCCTGCGGAACGAGTTCCAATTCGATTTGTCCGCTGCGATATAACTCGTCGAACACATAGGAATCGGTCTGGCGCGGGAAAGAACAGATGATTTTGCGCACACGCTTGTATTTCAACAACGCCGCAAGGCCGACCTCGCCATTGCCGGCGTTGTTGTTGACGATGGTGAGGTCTTTCGCGCCTTGGGCGATCAGCGCGTTGATGAGTTCGCGCGGCCGGCCGGCATCGCCGAAGCCGCCGATCATGATGGTTGCGCCGTTGTGCATGTCGGCTACGGCTTGCTCAGGTGTTTCGACTATCTTGTTGACCATAGATCTCAACCAATTGTAGGGTGGCTGGCCTCGGGCCACCCGCCCTACTTGTTTATCTGGGATACCACGGTGGAATGTTTGCGTCGACATTAATCCACACGGACTTCACCACATCTTCCGGGAAGCCGACTTCGGCCATCAACTCGGCAATACGCAGAGTCGACAGCGGCGTGATCTCCGCCGGCTTCATCACGACGGTATTCCCGGCCGCCAGCGCGGGTACCATCTTCCAACTTGTGAACATCAACGGAAAATTCCACGGCACGATCTGCCCGACCACGCCGAGCGGCTCGCGCATGGCCAAGTTTAAAAATCCCTGATCGACGGGAATCACGCTGCCCTCGAGTTTGTCCGCCATACCGCCAAAGTAACGGAAGGTAATCGCCGTGCGTAGCACATCGAGGCGAGTGGAATCCTTAAGCGGATGGCCGGTGTCGAGGCTTTCGAGCTTGGCGAGTTCCGCCGCTTTCTCTTCGATCTTGTCGGCGAGTTTCAGCAACAAGCGGCCGCGATCCATCGCCGCCATCTTGCTCCATTTTGGGAACGCCGCTTTTGCCGCGGCGACCGCGCGATCGACATCTTCCTTGCCCGCCATCGCGACATCGGCGATTTTGGAATTATCGTGGGGATTGAGGTCTTCGATCGTCGCGCCATCGGCGGCGTCGACGAAGTTACCGTTGATGAAGAGTTTGGTTTGGATCGAGAGACCGGTCATCGTAATGAGCGCATAGTGGGTGGAATCCCCTCTCCCTCGGGGAGAGGGTTAGGGTGAGGGGCAGCGTCATTATTGCCAACAGCGCCCCCCTCACCCCGCCCCTCTCCCCGCGTGCGGGGCGAGGGGGAAGGACCTAAAAACTCACCGGATTCACTGGCGACTTACCCGCTTTGATGTCGTACACCACTTGTGGTGAACCATTCTCCCACACCAGCAACATCGAGCGCTTCGGCGAAAAACCTTGATGGCGGCAATCGGCGGGCATCGCCGCCATGTCACCGGCCTTCATGATGACGCGGGCGCGCGGCGCACCGGTGTTTTTGTCACCGCAGTTCCACTGGATTTCGTCGCACATTTGGAAAAACCACTCGATCCGGTCGTTACCGTGAATCACCGGCAAAATGTGTTCTTCCGTCGTCGGGCAAAAGAAGCTGAATTTCACCACCGACGTGAACGAAGGATTCCAAGTCACATCGGAACGGGATAGATAGGCAAATAGGCTAAATGCATGAACTTCGTTTTCGAAGCCCGGCTCGGGATGCAGTTCCGGTTTGTCTTGCGGCACGTCGGCGAAGGCACGATTGACCTTGTAACCATTAGCATCGGAACGCATGGACAGATCGTCCTTCAAGCCCACACAACGCTTGGCCAATTGCCGTTGGCGGCGCAGTGCGTCTAGGTTGCTGCCGTGTTTTCTGCCATAGGGTGTACCGGTCTCCTGGGGCGCGGCGAAGGGATCGTAACCCTCGTTCACCCAATCTTCAAGCATATCGACGAACGTGACACGGACCAGTTCCGTCGGATGATTTTCCAGCAAGTCCACACCGGCTTTGCTGTAATTGCCGTTATACGTGCCCGCGTAAACGTCTACGGACTGGTATTTGTTACAGGCGCCGAACACATCGTCGAAATTCACGTAGCCGTAAAAGAATCCCCACGCCACGTCGCGCATGAGTGGGCGCAGGAAATTAGCGATGTCGGCGCTGTGGCTCATGGACTTGCCGTTCTTGCCGGTCCGTTTGATATGGACGAAATACTCGTCACGGGAAAACGAAAAGCCGCCGAGCTTGAATTCTTTGTAGCCATGGTTATTGGCGCCAGTCACATGGGCTTGGATGTTTTCAACGGGTGCGTTCATGTCTGTCTCCTCAAAACCTTTTCTAAAAGCGAAAAGCAGCTCCTTCGCGTTGCTCAGGACCAATTGACTGTCGTCAATTCGCCTGGCAAATCTCGGCCCACTTCTGCACCGATAAATCACCCAAGGTCGTCTGCAGCACGATCACGCCGGGCGTTGCCGAGCGGAACTGATAGGCGCTGTTGGCCGGCAACATGCCCTGGTGGCCGCGCTTCAATTTCATCCAACCCATTTTTTTACCGGCCGGCTCGCCGGAAAGCTTAATCGCGCCATCCTTTTCCGGATCGGCCACGGCTGGCTTATCCAATTTAACCAAATGGATTTCCACTACCCCGTCCATACAGAGGGCAAATTCATCGTGGGCCGCGCTATACCAGGGCGAATTCCCCTCGGCGCGAATCGCTTCCAACACATAGATTTGATTGATGCCCATCACGACTTTTTCGTACGGCTTGGATTTGTTGCAGATCTCGAAGACATTGGAAAACGCGTAGTTCTTCGGATTGTCGTTGATGACCTCGACTCGCCCTTTCTGGTACTTATCCAGGGAGCCGAAGACGGTGGTGTAGCTAGTCATGTTCATTCCCCCAACAGAAGACATTTGTTCGCACATCGAACTGAAGTTCTTGATAGGAACGATACGCTTGACTCGGAATGCTGTCAACCGCCTCGAAAATATCGCGGACCGCTGCCACAACCCGCTCCCAGCTTGCCTGTTAAGCAATATTGCCTGGAGAGCCGGGCCCCGTTTTGCCCTCAAACCATGCAAGTTCTGATAGTTTTACCGCCAACGTTGCGGCACGGAGTTCGTTATGCGAACATGTGTTTCCATAGAAAACCATGAGCGATGAAAACGACCGCCGCCATTACGAAGGTCAAGGCCCCGCCCACATCAAGGCAGGGCAAAGCGTCGAATTTGCCGCCACCGAACGACCAGTTCGTGCAATCGTTCGCGCGCGGCCTTGCGGTGATTCGCGCCTTCGGCCCGAAAGCGAGCGAAATGACCTTGACGGAAGTGGCGGAGCGCACAGGGCTGACGCGCGCCGGCGCGCGGCGAATTTTGCTGACGCTGCAACACCTCGGCTACGTCGCCGCCAACGACCGCAAGTTCTATCTTACGCCGCGCATTCTGGATTTGGGCTATTCCTATTTGTCGTCCATGAAACTATGGGATTTCGCTGAACCCGTCATGGAAGAGTTGGTCGACAAGGTTCACGAGTCCTGTTCTGTGTCCGTACTCGACGGCGCGGACATTGTCTACGTGCTGCGCGTGCCGACACGCAAGATCATGACCATCAACCTCTCCATCGGCAGCCGCTTACCGGCGTTTTGCACGTCCATGGGCCGCGTGTTGTTGGGCGATTTGGACGAAGCGGCACTAGATGCGGTGTTAAGCCAATCGGATCTCAAACCCTACACCAAACGCACGGTTACTCACCCCGCTCGCTTGAAAAAGATCATCGCAGAAAATCACAAAAAAGGCTGGTCGCTGATCGATCAAGAATTAGAGGAAGGCCTGTGCTCGATCGCCGTTCCGCTCATCGACTTCAGCGGCCGCATGATCGCCGCCATGAACATCGGCGGGAATGTCACGCGAACCTCGGAAGCAGATCTGATCAAGAAAGTGCTGCCGGAATTGCAGGCCGCGGCCAACAAGATCAACACCGCGTTGAGAATGAGGCGAACCTAGGAGCCGGTCCTCGACTCGATCGGGGACGGGAATCGATTGTGACTTGCAAATGCCGAATGATAGGGGTCGAGAAGGGCTCTCGCCCTCCCTGCCCTCCGAACCGTGCGTGTGGCCCAAGGCCAGCCCCCGGTTCTCCCGCACACGGCTCTCCAGTCGGTGGTTTCCTCATCGGGATTGGCTTGCCAGGGCATGGGCCTCGGTCATCGTGAAGAGCCCCAACTCAGCAAAGTAGGCATTGGGCCAGCGTTTATGGTCGGCCAGCGTGTGTCCGGCTCCAGTTCGCTTCTGCTGCTTGCGCCGCAGTGCGCGTAGCCGTCGGGGGCTGGCCTAGGGCCATCGGATAAAGCCGTCCATGCCGCTAAACGTCCACGGATGTGCGTGTTGAAAGTAGTTATACCAACCTTGGAGCATCGGGTTCAGTTCCGCAATGATACAGGCGAGACTTTCTCCGCAGGTGCGCCTCGTCTTGGCACGTATCCGCTCTCGTATCGCGTTCAGACTCTTGCGCCGCACCCAGCGTTGTCCCGCCTCGAAGTGGTAGCCTAGGAAGTCGAAGCCTTGACCCGGTTCCCGGCAGTCCCCGACGTGGGTCTTGTCCGGGTTGAGTGTTAGACCGTTCGCCGTTACCCAAGCCTGCACTGCGGCGAGTCCCGCCCGCGCTTCATCGGCTGTTTGACAGGGGCTGGCCTAGGGCCACAACACCACGAAGTCGTCGGCGTAGCGCACCATCTGATAGCCGTTCTCCCGCATCAGGCAATCCAACTTGTGCAAGTACACGTTCGCCAGCAAGGGGCTAATGACCGCGCCTTGCGGCGTGCCCCCGGTCGGCGTCCAGCGCTGCGCGCCCTTGACGATGTCTTGATGCAGGAATGCCTCGATCAACGCCAGTATCCGGCCATCGCTCACGCGTTCGCCCACCCGCGCCATCAACCGCGTGTGTGGGATGGTGTCGAAGTAGCTCGACAGATCGGCATCCACCACCTGGGTGTAGCCGGCCTTGAGCAGCCGATCTACGTCGCGCAACGCATCTTTGCAGCCGCGACCCGGACGAAACCCATAGCTCGTGTCCAGAAACTCGCATTCGAAGATCGGTTCGATGACGAACTTCAGTGCCGTTTGCACGATGCGATCTTTCACCGCCGGGATGCCCAGGGGTCGCATCTTGCCCGCCCCTTTGGGTATCTCCACTCGCAACACGGCCATCGGGGGGCTGGCCTCGGGCCACTCGTAGTTACCAGCCTTCAGCGCTGCTTCCAGTTCTCCAAGATACTGTTCCGCCCGTGCCGCCACGTCCCCTTGGGGGGCAAACTGTTCGACGCTTTGCCGGTCTACTCCGGACGCGCCCGCGTTCGCGGCCACCTTGCGCCACGCCGCTTGCAGCGTTACTGGTTGATAAACCTTGTCGATCAGGCTGAACCATTTGCCGCCTTTGACGCCGTTGTCCAGCGCCGCCAACATGCGTTCGTTCCACACCCAAGCTTGTGCCCATGACCAATCCCGGCCCTGGGCTTGTGCATCTTGCTTAGCCTCCTTCGGCACTGTCGATGCTTCGCTTTCGCTCTGCTTGCTCATGAATCTCCCGCTTCCACCTTCCTGCCCGCCTTCCCTAAACGAGGGTTCTGCTTGCCTCGCCTTACCATGGCATCCGGCACGAAACTCAATCGGCTCTCGGCCATTTGCAGTACTACGCGGACTCTGACTCCTGCACCCTTCACCCAGAATGCAGGCCTCCCCGCTTATCTCGCCCCACCTTCCCATCGTTCCGTCTCCAACCACGCCGTGCGCCCCGACACCGCTTTCCGCCACTACAGCGTATCGGACTACTTCCGGGCTTCGCCATGGAATCGCAGGCTCGCCGCAGCACTACGCCGAATCGAGTTCGTCATCCTACGGACCGACAGTTCGCCTCCGGTTGCTCCCCACCCCGCCTCGCGGCGACGCAGTTACCTTCGGCTACGGAGCTGTGGCATACTCCGACACGGACTTGCACCGTGCTGATTTGGCGCCATCACGGGCGCACGATTCCCGCTTTCGCGGGAATGACA